>CALMOL010000486.1:7868-18730 GCA_937871685.1 uncultured Verrucomicrobiota bacterium | reverse complement strand
CGATCTGCGTTTCGGACCAGCCGCGTTTTTCAAAGGTGTGGTGGAGGGGGGTCATGGGGAAGATTCTCTTCCCGGTGAGCTTGAAGCCCACGACTTGGATCAGCACCGACAGAATCTCCAGGAAGAACACGCCTCCCGCGATGATGATGAGAATCTCCTGCTTGCAACAAATGGCGACAACGGCGAGAAAGCCACCAATGGCCAAGGAACCAGTATCCCCCATGAACACCTGGGCAGGGTGGGCGTTGAACCAGAGGAATCCCAGGCCGGCTCCGGCGAGGGCCATGCAAAGCACGGTCAACTCGCTCGCCCCGGGGAAATGGGGGATCAGCAAGTAGTCGGAGAGCTTGGAGTCGCCGACGATGTAGGAAAAGATCGCGAAAACCGTGGCGGTGCTGACCGTGCAGCCCACGGCGAGCCCATCGAGGCCGTCCGTCACGTTCACCGCGTTGGAGGTGCCCATGATGACGAGGGCGTAGAAGATCAGGATCAAGAGCCCGACATTCTGGACGAGAGGAGCCTTGACGGTTGGAATGAAGATGGCTTGGGCGAGGGGATGGGGATTTTTGCCGTAGAGAAAGAACCCGGTGACGATCGCCGCGAGGGCAAACTGGACCGCAAGCTTCGTGACGCCGCTAACGCCCTTGTTGTCCTGGGTGCTGCGGTTTCGCCGGCTGCGGACCTTGATGTAGTCATCGGCGAAGCCAAGTGCGCCCAGCCCGACAATGGAGCCGAGCGCGAGCCAAACGTAAGGGTTGGTAGGGCGCGCCCACAAAACCCCGGCAACGACCACCGCAACGATGATGATGATGCCGCCCATCGTGGGGGTTCCGGCCTTTCGTGAGTGCCGCTCGTAGAGGGTATTCAAGTCGCCCTGGGAGCGGATCGGCTGGCCGAACTTTAGCGAAACCAATCGAAAGATCAGCCATTTGCCGCAGATGAGACAGATCAAGAAGGCGGTGATGGCGGCCGCGAAGGCCCGAAACGTGATGTATTGGAAGACGTTGAGGAGGCCTAGCCGCTCGCTCCACTCGTGAAGGTAATAAAGCATTTAAGCGTAAGAATAAGATTTTTCTCTGGGAGGGGCATCGAGAAGAACCAGCAAGCGCTCCAATCCCGCCGAGCGGCTCCCCTTCACGAGCGTGAGATCGTCGGCGTGCACCGAACGGTGCATCCAATCCGCCGCGCCCTCGATGTCGTCCACCACGACAGCTTCCATCCCCCTCGAACTCGCGCCCTTGGCGATTTCCATCGCCTCGGAGCCTACGACGCAAAGTCCAGCCAAGCCACAGGACGCCGCGGCGACTCCCACCCGGTGATGACCCCGGGCCGATTCGTCACCGAGTTCCCCCATCCGACCCAGGACGGCAAAACGGCGGCCGCGCACCGGGGTTTCTTGAAGCGTCGCCAAGGCGGCGACCACCGAGTCTGGGTTGGCGTTGTAGGAGTCGTCGAGCAGATCCCAGACGCCAATCTTCGTTCGCTCCAGTCGGCCGCCGGTGAGCGAGACCTTGGCCAAGCCAGCCGAGCACTCCTGCAGGGACAGCCCGAAGTGCAGGCCAGCGGCGGCAGCGAGCAACGCGTTCACGATCATGTGCCGACCAGGAATGGGAAGCGAGACCAACGCTTTCTCACCGGTGTGAGTCACGATTTCGAACTGGCTGCCCCGGGCGTGGTGAAGGATTGCCTCCGCTCGAAGCTCGCCGGTGCCGATGCCTACCGTCGTCACCAGGGCCGGGCTGCGCGCCGCGAGCGACGCCGCGAAATCGTCTGAGGCGGGAAGGATCACGAGGCCGTCGGTGGCAACGTGGGGGAGCAAGCGGCCTTTTTCCCAGGCAATCCCCGCGCGGGTGCGGAGGAACTCAATGTGCGCCATCCCAATGTTCGTGATGATGGCAACCCGCGGGGCGACGATCGCTGCCAGCGGGGAAACCTCGCCAAAATGATTCATGCCGATCTCCCAGGCGGCAGCCTCGTCGTCCAGCGCAGCGGAAAGGACGGTGCGCGGCAGGCCGAAGTGGTTATTGAGATTCCCTTCCGGGGCTTGGGTGCGGAATCGCTCGCGAAGCACCGCGGCGGCGAAGTCCTTGGTGCTCGTCTTGCCGTTCGAGCCGGTGATCGCGATGACCCGGAGATGCTTCAATTCACGGCGCCAACCGGCTGCCAGCATCTGGTAGGCGCGTCCGACGTCCGGAACTTCAACCCGGATGAACCCGGGCGGGAGCCCAGGCGTCACCTGGTGGGGATCGACCAAGGCGCCCGTTGCGCCTCGCTGCGCGACGTCACGAAGAAACGCGTGCCCGTCGAAACGGTCGCCGCGCAACGCGACGAAGAGGTCGCCCGGCTGGACCGTGCGGGAATCCGTCCACACCCGCCGGGCCGTGAGATCGCCGGACCCGCGCAGGCTGCCGCCGGCCCACGCGGCGAGGGTGGAAAAGGGTAGGGGGGCCCCCGAGGTTCGGGGTGAGGAGGGTGCGGTCAGCGGAGCGAGGCGCCGCGTTCGGACTGAAGGCGGCGTTCATCCCGCGCGAGGGCACGGTCATCCAGCGCGGCGCGGGCGACTTCCACGTCGTCAAAGGGCTCGCGCCGGCCGGCAATTTCCTGGTAGGGCTCGTGGCCCTTGCCCGCGATCACGACGACGTCATTCTGCTCGGCCAAGAGAACGGCGCGCCGGATGGCTTCACGGCGATCGACGTGAATCTCGTAGGGCTTGGATTGGAAGCCGGCCTCGACGTCGGAGAGGATGGCGCGCGGATCCTCCGAGCGGGGGTTGTCCGAGGTGGCTAGAATGAGATCAGAGAATTCCTCGGCCGCGCGGGCCATCAAGGGGCGCTTCGCGCGGTCGCGGTCGCCGCCGCAGCCAAAGACGGTGATCAGGCGGGCGGGGGCGAGTTCGCGGGCGGTGCGGAGCACATTGACGAGGGCATCGGGCGTATGGGCGTAGTCCACGAAGACCCGGACCGCCTGGCGCGTGGGGACGAGCTGCAGGCGCCCGGGCACCGACGGCACCTTGGCGAGCGCCTCGACGGCATCGCGCAACCCAACGCCCATGGCCTGGGCGGCGGCGAGGGCCGCGATGGAATTATACACGTTGAACGTGCCGAGCAGCGGCGTGCGGACCAGGAACTGCCGCCCCTCCGCGTCCAGCGTGAAAGCGGTGCCGCCGTGCTCGGCGCGAACACTCGAAGCCCGGAAAGCCGCGCGGGCGCCCACGCCGTAGGGGACGACCCGCGCGCCGGCGCGCTCCAGCTTCTGGATCAGCGTCTGGCCGTGGCGGTCGTCGCCGTTGACAATGCAGGCGGGCAGCTTCTTTTTCTCCTGGTAGAAAAGCAGCTCGGTGAACCACCGCGACTTGGCCGCGGCGTAGTCCTCCATCGTGCGGTGGTAATCGAGGTGGTCCTGGGTGAGGTTTGTGAAGACGGCCGCGTCGAACTCGATGCCCCGGATTCTGTCTTGATGGATGGCGTGGGAGGATACTTCCAGTGCGGCGGCGCGGCAGCCGGAGTCGCGCATCTCGGCGAGCATGGCTTGAAGGTCTGGCGCCTCGGGGGTGGTGCGGGCAGCATCGACGACGCGTGCGCCCGTGTCGTAGCGGATGGTTCCAATCAAGCCGCAGCGGAGGCCGGCGGCATCGCAGAGGTGCTTGATGAGCCAAGCGGTGGTGGTCTTTCCATTCGTGCCGGTGACGCCGGCGACCTTGAGGCGCTGCGATGGCTGTCGGTGGACGATTGCGGCGAGCTCGGCCAGAGCCAGACGTGGATCCTCAACCTCGATCACGGTCGCCGAGCAGTCGGCCGGCACGGCATCGACACGACCCATCCCGACCACCACGGCGGCGGCGCCGCGCTCCAGGGCCTGGGCGACGTGACGGTGGCCGTCGGACCGCTCGCCAGAGAGAGCGACGAAAACAGAGCCTGGGCCGACCGTGCGCGAATCGAAGCGCACGGCATCGACCTCGGTCTCAAGGGAGCCGTTCACCCGCAGGGAGCGGACTTGGGCGAGGAGATTCTTGAGGCGCACGGGAAAAAGGGCCGGAGACTACTCGCTCTGGACCGCCGAAGCCAGCGGTGCGCGTGGCTTGACGGGCTGGGCAGCCTTGGCGGGGCGCGGGGAGGGCTTCGTGCCGCGAGCCTTGGCGGAAAGGTCCGCGGGCTTGGCCGGCGGCGGGAGGAGGGCAGGTTCAGGCTCCATCTGGAGGTGCTCGGCGGCTCGCGCGGCGATGCGAGCAAAAACCGGCGCGGCTAGCTTGCCGCCGAAGCCCTCCTCGGCGCGGACCTGGGCGTTGTCGAAGAGGACAATGCAGACGAAGCGCGGGTCCTGGGCCGGCATGAAGCCGGCGAAAGAGGCCACGTAGCGGCCCGGGAGGTAGGTTCCGCCCTGCGCCTTTTGCGCGGTGCCCGTCTTGCCGGCGACGCGGAATCCCGGGACCTTGGCTTCCTTCGCGGTGCCGCCAAGGACCACGCCCTCCAGCGCGTCGCGGACGCTGGCAGCAATTTTCGCATCAACCACCCGACGGGCGACGACGCGGCCGGTGGTGAGCACCTCCCGACCAGTTTGTGACTCGCGGACGGAGCGCACGATGCGCGGAGCGACGTATTCGCCGCCGTTGGCGATCACGCCCATGGCGGCGGCCATCTGGAGGGCGGTGACGTTGATCTCATGGCCCATGGGCAGGCGCGAGATCGAGAGCTTGTTCCAACTTTCCCAGGGCGCGAACTGCCCGCGCGCCTCGGCTGGGAGCTCGATGCCGGTGAGGTCACCGAATCCGAAGGCGCGGATGTATTGTGAAAGCTGGGCGCGACCCAGCTGGATGCCAAGCTTGGCGGCGCCAATGTTGGAGGACTGCACGAGGATGTCCCTCACCGAAAGGTTGCCCGAAGGATGGGAGTCACGCAGAAGCTTTCCCTCGTATTCCCAGCGACCGTTTTCGCAGAAGAGGACATCGTCGGGACGCACCTTCCCCTCGTTGAGGGCTCCAGCGACGGTGACGATCTTGAAGGTGGAGCCGGGCTCGACCATATGAAGAATCGCTCGATTTTGTTGAGCGGCGGTCTCGGAATCCCCCGGATCGTTGGGGTCGAAGGTGGGTCGGCTGGCCATAGCCATGATCTCGCCCGTGAAAGGATTGAGCATGACCGCGGTGGCCATGGCAGGCCGTAGGCGCTGATAGGCTTCCTCGAGCTCGGCCTCGACGATCGCCTGGAGACGAATGTCAACCGTGAGGATTACGTCGTCGCCATCTCGAGCAGGCTGCTCGAGGGCACGATACTCGGCCAGTTCGTGGCCAAAGCGGTCGCGCTCGGTCTGACGATATCCTGATTCGCCGCGGAGGTGCCGTTCCATGGTGCGCTCTATGCCTTGCTTCCCAACGCCTTCCTGGTCGGTGTAGCCGATGACGTGGGAGAGCAGTTCGTCGTTGGGGTAGGTCCGGGAAACGTCCGGCTCGAAAATTACGCCTCGGACGCCCATCTCATCCAACTTGGCCCGCAGCAGGTCGGCTTGGCGAGCCTCGACTTGCCGCTTGAGAACGAGGTAGGGCTTGCCGCGGCGGCCGGCGCGAGGGCCCGTCCTTGGCGCATCAGCCAGGATGCCTGCGGTGAGAGCCTCGGCAGTCTGACGGCGTTCGCCGGCGTCGAGTTGAAGCGCATCGGCAATAATGCCCGCGACCTGCTCGGCAATCTCACGGGCGGCACGGGCTTGGTCCGGCCCGAGCGTGACAGGCCCATCGCCGACCGCGGAGCTTGCGAACGGGGGGCGCACTTTGGCGGTGCCCAGACGCGTGCAGTCAGCCGCAAGGCGCTGGACGGGGAGATTGATCGCCAGGGCATCCTCATTTCGATCCAGGATTCGACCGCGTCGAGCGGGAATCGGGACGCGTTGGGCGTGAGCGCCGATGGCCAATCCACGATATCGCTCATGCTCCCAAAGCTGGATTTGCACGAGCCGCCCGGCTACCACGGTGAAAAGGAGCCCGAACACCAGAAACACTGAGGCCACGCGGCGTCGCCCGAGTGCAAGAATCGGCAGGGGCAGGATCTTCGACATGGCCTTTGGAGGGGGAAGAATCAGCGTGGGCTAGCCGGGCTTGTGAATGCGACCGCCGCCTCTGGCCGCGTCCCGGGAAGCCGCGCGACACGATCGGGGCGAACCGGCGACAGTCCGCGGGCGATGGGTTCGGATCGACGTTCCTCGGCCAGCGCGGTGGACTTCGCTTGCTCGATTTGGCCACGGCAATCGAGGATGGAGGATTCAACCCGTGCGAGGGATCGCTCCAATTCCACGCGCTGACGCGCGGTTTGGTGCATTTGGCGGTGCAGATGGACGATGGCGATCCCCGCCACTGCAAAGATGCCAACCAGGAGCATCGCCAAGCCAAAGACCGAGCGAGAAGAAGAATGAGGAGCTAACGGGTTCATGGGAAAAGGGGGGAGGGAATGCGTTCAGCGACTCTCAGCCGAGCGCTGCGAGCGCGAGGGTTCGCCGCGATCTCCTCTTCACTCGGGGCAATCCCAGACCGGACGACCAAGCGAAAACAGTAGCGTGGGTTCGGGCGTGGTGCCGGCCACTCGGGTCGGTCAACGAACGGCGAGCTAGATTCGCGTAGGAAGCGCTTCACCGCGCGATCCTCCAGGGAATGGAACGTGATCACAGCGAGGCGGCCGCCAACGCGCAAGAGCGCAGGTGCGGATTCCAGAGCAGCATGGAGCGCCGCCGCTTCACCGTTCACCATCATCCGGAGGGCCTGGAAGATACGTGTTGCCGGGTGGCGCGCGCCGTGGCGAGGGACGACTGACTCAACGATTGCCGCTAGCTGAGTCGTAGAACGAATTTCGCGGATGGAACGAGCGCGGACGATGGCGGTGGAAATCCGTGCTGAAGCCGGCTCCTCCCCGTAGCGTTGGAAAATTCGAGTGAGCTCCGCGGCGCTGGCGCCGTTGACCAAGTCGGCCGCCGTGACCGGCGAACCGAGGTCTAAGCGCATGTCCAGCGGACCATCTGCCTGGAAGGAAAACCCTCGGGCTGGGTTATCGAGCTGGCGGGAAGAGATGCCTAGATCCAGCAGGATGCCATCTACCTGGAAAATCTCGAGCTTCGCCAAGGCAACGGGAAGGTCCGCGAAGCTCGCGTGAAGAAACCGTGTTCGCCCGGCAAACTTGGCGAGGCGCTGCTGGGCGAACGCGAGAGCCTCGGCGTCGCGATCGACCGCGATGAGGTTAGCGCCTGCCACAAGGATTGCCTCGGAATGCCCACCTGCACCGGTGGTTCCGTCCACGATCACTAGGTCGCGTCGTGGTCGCAATGCCTTGATCGTTTCGCCTACCATGACCGGCTGGTGATGCCGGGCGAAACCGGACAATTGCAGCGTTGGGTCATCGGCCATGTCGGGTGGTTCAAAGTCCAGCCAAGCTTGCGACTCTGGCATACGTGCCTTCATCCGCCTTTGCGCGCCGTCTCCACTCTGATGCGGACCAAAGTTCGATTCGTCGACGATTCCCCACGAGAGCGAGTTCGCGACCGTATCCTCCAGCGGCAAGCATTTCCGCCGGAACGAGAAGCCTTCCTTGGCGGTCCGGCACACACTGGCGTGCCTTCGCGTTGAACTGACGGGAGAATACTTGTAGATTGGCTGGGGTAAGCGCTGAGTTATCCGCGACCTGTAGGGAAACGATTCGTCGAAGTTCCGATTCGAATTCCGTGGGCGAGAACCCCAGGAGACATGGCGTGATTGGTGAGGGCACCAAGATCCATGGCTCGGAATCCTTGCTACGATCAGCTTTCCGCCAAGCGGCTGGAAGGGAAACGCGGTTTTTCTCATCAAGTCCATGGAAGAATTCCCCGAAATAGTGGGGGGGCTCGCCTTTCAAAATCGAATGGACGTTGGGCGAGCGCATTGTGGCGATTAATCAAGGATTTCCATGTTGCCCCACTTTGCCCCACTTTTTTTGAAAATGGCTGTACGTCAATCAGAAGTTGGTTGGAAATCTTGGCAGGTCGAAGGGCAGGATTTCCTGAGGCGTGATTGCGGGGATCGGTCGAACCTTTGCAGGGATTCACTATTGCCGTGAGCCAGGCATCCCAGTTGTTCACAAGCGACTAAACCGCTACAGCGAAACCATAAACCTAAAACATCATACAATAATAGTAGGATGATATAAATTGCTTTTGGAAAGATGCAGCAGTTGAGGCAATCCGTCTCTCCCTGTGATCGGTTCGGACCCTTCACCGCCGACATCAAGAAGAAGCTGGGATGTGCTTTGCTGGTCCTGTCCTAATGCCCTGACGCAATAGTTCGAAAACCGGCAAGTCCTTCTTTTCAAACGGACCCATGCAAACTATCGTGTCGGACCTTTAGAAGATCCGGATAAAAGCCTTTTGTCTAAGCCCGTCCAGCCATTGCTGAGTCATGCGGTTTCGATCTTCCGATTGCAGCCGTCGCTCGATCTCGGGTCGCATCTCTGTGAGTGGTTTAGTTGTAGCAGCCTTCTTCTCCTCGACCAATAGGATGTAATAAGAGGAGGGTGCCTCCAGAACGGGGCTTACCTGCTTTACAGGCAGAGCAAATACAATTTTTGTGAGTTCTGGGTTAAGCGTTGTGCGCGCTACCCAGCCCCAGTCCCCCCCATTCGCGCGGCTGGAATCGTCGGAATACATGCGAGCGAGCTGTTCAAAGCTCCCGCCCTTGGCGATCTTTCCACGAATCTCTTCCGCCAGAGTGCGTTGTGGGTCATTTCCAGTGGCCGAAGCTTTTGTGATTGCGATCAACCGGAGCTTGAGTTGTTCTTCTTGTGCAAATTCTTTGCGAGCTGAGCCGTAGAATTCCTCCACTTTCTGCGGTGAGACCAAGAGGTCGCCTTTTATGTTGCTGAACCGCATCGCCTGAACAATGAACTTATCGCGCTCAATTTCGCGGAGGCGTGTCATCGTGTACCCCTGAGCTTGGAGGGCTTTGACGAACGCTTGCCGGTCACCCTTGAATTCTTCGCGGATGATTTGTTGAATGCGCTCATCAACGACACGTGTTGGGAGATTGAACTCTTTCTTGCGAAACTCCTGAAGGATAAGCTGGCGGTCAATGAGATCCTTTAGCGCTCCCATTCGAGCCTCTTTCACCTTGTCAGCTAATTGAGCGCCAGTGTAAGTCGAGCGCAATGCTTTTTCCCGAGCTGAGACGAGTTCCCTCACTTGGGAAAAAGTAATGACGTCTCCGTTCACGACAGCAGCGACTCCGTCGAGTACTTCAGGAGCTGCCGCGCGCACATGATTGGAGCACGCAGTGTGGAAAGCACAAAGGAGAAGGAGAGCCAGAAGTCGTTTCGGCATAAGCGATCAATGGGTTAACAGATTCTTGATTTGGTAAGAATCAAGTCGTGTCCTGAGTCAGCGCGTCTCACGGCTAGTGGCTTCACGGCTCAGAAATCAGTAACAGTGTGCTTGCCCGTCTCATGCCTTGCCCGTCTCATGCTTTGTCTGTGTAAGTCAGCGGACACTGATATTATCGACACAGATTAGCGACACAGTGTTCATCGAAACAGTGTGGAACACGAATCACAGCGATAGCTGAGCAGCATTTGCGCGTCGCAGCGATTTCACACTGATATCTTATAGGCTATCTTTAAATTCCGCCGTAACGTCTCTGACGTTTACTGAACTCATCTATGGCGCTCCACAGATCCGCCTTGCGGAACTCCGGCCACAGTTTCGACATGAAGATGATCTCCGCATAAGATATCTGCCACAGCAAGAAATTCGAGATTCGCATCTCCCCCGAAGTCCTCAGCACCAAGTCTGGATCTGGGTAATATCTGGTATAGAGATGCTTACTGAAGGTCTCAGGATCAATCATCCCTTTATCCAAATGGCCCATTTCAACTTCGCGCAACAAACTCCGAATTCCATCCACGATTTCGATCCGCCCACTGTAGGATAAAGCAAGAATCACTGTAAGACCCGAGCACGCAGCCGTGGCTTCGATCGCACGATGCAAAGCGACTTGACACGAAGTGGGAAGATCGGTCAGACGGCCGATGGCTTGCAGCCGAATATTCTTCGCCTTCAAATCTTCTGTATTATCTAATAGGAACCGATTCAGTAATACCATCAATCCGCTCACTTCTTCACGTGGCCGAAGCCAATTTTCCTTCGAAAAAGCGTAAAGGGTAAGGTATGCGACTCCAGCCTCGGCGCAGGCCGCGATACTCTCGCGGACTGACTCGGCTCCTTTCTCGTGTCCGACGATTCGTGGGAGCCCCTGTTGAGTTGCCCAGCGTCCGTTCCCATCCATGATGATGGCGATGTGCCGCGGAACCGCTCCGAGCGGAGCCGATTGCTGATCGGAACAAGCTTCGTCACTCATGGCCGAATCAACGCCCGTAGCGTCTGATCACGATCGGGCCCTACGCTGACTAGGCGAATTGGCGCACCAATAAATTGTGAGATTTGTCGGAGGTATCGTTTTGCTTGAATGGGGAATCTCGTGACCGCCTTGGACCCCGCCGTGCGACCAACCCATCCCGGAAGCGAGGCATACACCGGACGACACCGACGAAGCATCGCCTCATCTGCAGGCGGGCTCGAAAGACGGCGGCCATCCAGCTCATACGCAACGCACATCTGAAGTTCATCAACACCATCGAGACCGTCGAGGTTTGTAA
Source organism: uncultured Verrucomicrobiota bacterium (assembly GCA_937871685.1). Taxonomy (GTDB): domain Bacteria; phylum Verrucomicrobiota; class Verrucomicrobiia; order Chthoniobacterales; family SZAS-18; genus SZAS-18. The sequence goes on along the minus strand of CALMOL010000486.1, from coordinate 8,078 downwards.
CGGCGAGCGAGGTGAAGCCATTGATTGACATTGCACGCCGTGCAAGGACGGCATCAAACCACCCGCAGCGCCGCGCGCGCCCAGTCACCGCCCCAAACTCACGACCTAAACCATGCAATCGATCTCCCATTTCCTCATCCTCGGTCGGGAACGGACCCTCCCCCACCCTCGTTGAATACGCTTTCACGACGCCGATCACTGAGTCTATGG
>CALMOL010000486.1:0-7858 GCA_937871685.1 uncultured Verrucomicrobiota bacterium | reverse complement strand
GGAATCCCCGCCCCGGTGCAGACCCCGCCTGCAGTAGTGTTCGAGGAGGTGACGAATGGGTAGGTGCCGTGAACAATGTCCAAGAAGGTGCCTTGAGCCCCTTCGAACAATATTTTCTTACCAGCGTCCCTCGACTCCTCCAGGAAGGTCGTGGTATCGCAGACGTAAGGACCCAACTCAGTTGCCAGCGCCTCGAACTCCTTTGCCGCGGCTTCGGCTGAAATCTCATCTGCTGTGGACCTAAAACGATGGTTTGATTCTTCCACACGTTCGCGCACCAGATGTTTGAGGCGTTTCGGATCCAGCAACTGATGCGCACGAAGGCCGACGCGGCCAATCTTATCGCCGTAGGCTGGTCCAATTCCACGCATCGTTGTCCCGATTTTTCGCCCACCGCCCTCGTCGAGGCGATCCCGCTGGCGATGGTAGGGCATCACTAAGTGCGCCCGATCACTGATTCGCAGATTACGCGGACTGACCGCGACGTTTCGCGCCCGAAGCGACTCGATTTCGGAAGTGAGGGCAGCTGGGTCGATCACGACTCCGTTCGCCAGAACGCAGATCTTCCCTGAACGAAGGATTCCCGAGGGAACGAGGCTCAAGACGAATTTCTCCCCCCGCACGTAAATCGTGTGACCAGCGTTGTTGCCGCCCTGCGTGCGCACGACAACGTCCATGTCCTCGGCGAGAAAATCAATGATTTTACCCTTTCCTTCATCACCCCATTGGGCGCCGACGATGACCGTGGATGGCATGGGACAGAATTAATCCAGCCCCGTCACAAGACAAGCAGAACCAGCGCCGCCTCCTTGCGCACGCTCGCCGCCACGGCTCTCCTCCCGGGATCATGCCTGCTTTCGAGTTTCAAGCGCGTAAACGCGACGGATCGGTCGTCAGCGGCAGCGTCGAAGCGGCTGATCGCTCCGCGGCGGTGAGACTCATCGAGCGCATGCAGTGTATCCCATTCCGCGTAAACGCGCCTGGCGGAAGCGGCGATCGCACCACCGCCAAGCTGGAGCCGACCACCTCACCAGCCACTCGGACGAAGCCAAAGGCTGCCGCACAGGTAGAAAAGAGCGTGTCTGCGAACTTGGCAGCGCGTTCCGCCGCTTCCGCCACGGAGCCGCGCGTTTCTCACGCGCTGCGTTTGCTCTTCACCGAACAGCTGGCTCACCTTCTCGGCGCGGGAATGACGCTGGATGAGGCCCTCAAGGCCCTGATGCGGCGGCTCAAGCAGCCCGCCATCAAGCAAATCACGGCGCAATTGCACCAGGATCTGGTCGAGGGCCGGAGCTTCTCGCAGGCCCTAGCACAAATGCCGCGATCGTTCCCTCCGCTCTACGTTAACCTAGTCCAGGCAGGCGAGGCGAGCGGCGCGTTGCCGGAAATCCTTCGCCGCCTGGTCGTTCACCTCACCGAGGTCAAGACCCTCCGGGACAAGGTCAAGCAGGCGCTCCTCTACCCGCTGTTTCTTGCCGGCTTTGGCGTGGCCCTTGTGATCGTGTTCATCACCGTGCTTGTGCCCCAAATCACGGGTTTCTTCGACAAGGCGGGAGGCACGCTCCCTCTCCCAACGCGTATTCTCATTGAGGTCAACAAGACCTTGGTCAGCCGCTGGTGGGTCATCGCGGGCGGATTGGTGGCGGTCTGGCTTGTTTTTCGGGCGTTGACTCGCTCGCCGGCGGGCCGGCTCGCCTGGGACCGGCTCCGCCTTCGCCTCCCAGGTTACGGTGGCGTGGCTCGGCACCGGTTCTACGCGCAGTTTGCGCGCACTATGGGAACGCTCCTGCGCAATGGCGTGTCCCTCCTCCGCGCCGTGGAGTTGCTTGCCAATATCGCGGACAACTCTTGGCTCCGAGAGAAGCTCCTCGCCGCGCGGGCGGAAGTCATCGATGGTGCCACGCTTTCGGCCGCGCTTACCCGGCAAGGGATCTTCCCTGACCTCATGCTCGACATGATGGCCGTTGGCGAGCAGACCGGCCGCTTCGCCGAGACGATGGAGCTGGTCGCCGACGTCTTCGAGCGGGAGCTAAACGGCAAGATCGAAACGGCCACCGCGCTCATTCCGCCGGTGATCATCGTGCTCATCGCCGGTGTCGTCGGGATGGTGGTCTTCGCGATCATGAGCGCGGTGTTCAGCCTGTCGGGTAGCCTGCGCGTGCGCGCCACCTGACTCAGAGGCCGATGCGTCCGAGCATTTCGGCGCACACCTTCTCCGCCTCGAACCATTCTCTCGCGATCTCCGCCGCAGCCCGGGCATGCCGCGGGTAATCTGACCCGATCTCCCCCGCCGCGCGGGCGATGTCCTCCATCGTGCGAAAGGCGAACAGTCCCTCGGTCCCGCCATACAGGCGCGTGAATCCGGTTTCTTGGGTAATGGCCGGCCGCCCAGCCGCGAGGTAGCAGGCGGTGCGGTCACTGAACCAGCCCGTGTTCAGCCGGACGTATTGATCCTTGGCGACCGTGAATTCCCCCCTGGAGCCCTGGACGTAGCGCACGTAGTCGCCGTAGGCCACGCTCATTGCGTCGGGCGAAACGCTTCGCCATCCGGCTTCCCCGAAGCGTCGAGCGAGATCAGCCTCCTTGAAATGCGTCGCCATCTCGAACGGTTCACTGCAAACCGTTGGGGCGAGCCGGAAGCGCTCAAACTCGGGCAACTTGCTCCACAGGTAGCGTGAGTCTCGCCAAGTGATGTCCTTCTTCCCGCCCGTCGCGAGGTTCGCGATCGTGGTGAAGACCGCTCCGGCCGGCGGTGGCGCGGTCGTTCTCCAGAAATCGAGCACCACCGGCTGCCGCGTCGGAAGCCACTCCAGGCCATGGAGAGGCACCGGGAACTCTGGCCTTCCGATGTTTTCGCCGAAGGTGAACCGGGCGGCGTGACGTCCCAGATAGCGCCGCGTGGCTTCATCGCCTTGATCCACCTTGATCTGTTCGACCCCCGGATCGCTCTCCACGTAAACAAGCCGGTTCGAGAGCTCGAGATCGTCGTTCAACTCATGCGAGCCACACACGTTGAACACCGCATCGGCGTCACGATACAGGCCGTTGATGGCGTCCCGCGACAGCGGTCCGAGGGTTTCCTGGGGCGATCGGTAGCGAGGCGAGAACCCCCATCGCCCCTCGAAGCCGAACTCCCGGGCGAGCTGGCCCAGGATCTTTTCGGCGTAGCTCGTATCCTCCGTCACCGTCAACGCCACGGGGTCATACGGCGGCCGCGAGGTGTCCTCGATGTAAAAGACCTCGTGGCCCAGCCTCTGGAAGCCCACGACGTAGTGGATGGCCTGCCAGATCACCCCGGCAATCGGGCAGTTGCCCATGAAGCCGAGGACGACGATGCGATGACGGGGCCGGGGCATACGGGGCCGAGCTTGCGCAGGCGCCAGCGGCGGGAAAGCGCTTTCCGCGTGGCGTCACCGCCCAACAGGTTCCGCCGCACCGAAATTTCCCGCCCGATAGAGCTTGGCGTAGGCTCCCCCACGGGCCACGAGTTCCGGCCCGCGCCCCACCTCGACCACTTTCCCGTGCTCGAGCACCACGATCTTGTCGAGGTGATGGACCGTCGCGAGGCGGTGCGTGATGATCAACGTCGTCCGGCCGCGCATCAGGCCGGCCAGCGTTTCCATGATCCCGGCTTCCGTGGACGGATCCAAGGCGGAGGTGGGCTCATCGAGGAGCAAGATGGGGGCATCCTTGAGAAATGCCCGCGCGATCCCAATGCGTTGGCGCTGACCCCCCGAGAGGTGGCTGCCTCGCTCACCCACCAGCGCGTCAAACCCCTTCGGCATGGCCATGATGAAGTCCCACGCCTGCGCCCGGCGCGCCGCCTCCTCGATTTCCGCGTCGGTCGCCGTCGGTCTTCCGTAAGCGATATTCTCACGCACCGTCGTTGAAAACAGCACCGTCTCTTGAAGAACGATGGAAATCTGGTCGCGAACCGATCGCTTGGTAAGCGACCGCAAATCCAAACCTTCAAGTAAAACACGTCCTTCCGTCGGATCGTAAAAACGCGGGACCAGGCTGAGCAAAGTGCTCTTGCCCGCTCCGGTCCCTCCCACGAAAGCCACGCTTTCGCCGGCTTCTATCTGAAGCGAGATGGCCGAGAGAATCTTACGTTCAGCTGTGTAATGAAACGAAACGTCTTCGAAGGCAATGTTTCCCCGCGCCGCCACGAGGGGCACCGCCGCCGGGGCGTCCTTCACGTCATCCGCCGCGTCCAGAATCTCGAAGCATCGCTGCGCGCCCGCCGCTGCTCCCTCCAAGGCCCACGCGACGCCCGTGAGATTCTGAATGGGCGTGTAGAGCATGGCCAGGTAGCTCACGAAGACGGTGAGAGTTCCGAGCGTGAGCGTTCCATCAAGCACATGGAGGGTGCCGAAGTAGATCAGCATCGCGGTGCCCGCGGCCATCAGCGAGGACACCATCAGCGACGACCACATGTTCGTGAAGTTCAGCCGCAGATTCGCCCGTAGGCTCGCCAGGGCCTGCCGGAAGAAATCGTCCACCGTTTCCCGCTCGCGGCCAAAGGCCTGGACCACTCGGATCGAACTCATCCCTTCCTGCACCGTCTGGAGCACCGCGCTCTCGCTCTCCTGGATGGCGGTGGATTCCTCGCGAATCCGGCCGGCGTAGTGCTTGAGCGCCCACATCACAAAAGGCACCACGCCGAGCGACAGCAGCGTGAGCACCCAGTCGAGGCTCCACATGATGGCAAAGGTGCTCACGAGCATGAAGCCCGAGGCGAACACGTTCGTGAAGCCCTTGTTGTAGAACGTCTGGAGCGACTGCGAGTCGTAGGCGACGCGAAAGGAGGAGTCGGCCGACCGGCGCGCGTCGTGGAACTTCAGCGAGAGGTTGTTGAGCGTCGTGAAGAGATCCGTGCGGAGCTGGAGCAGGGCCCGGAGGCCGACCTTGATGTAGAGGTAAGCCGTCGCGAGCCCGAGGAGCCCGTTGACGAGGTGAAACGCGATCAGCAGCCCGGCCAGAAGCAGCACGTTCCAGCGCACCTCCCACGGACCGCCGAACCACGGGGCAATGGTGCGAGTAAAGGCGCCGGCTTGGTAGTGGGCTGAGCCAGGCAGCAGTTCGTCGATGATGATCTTGAAGGGCCACGGCTGGAGCAGGGAGATCAGCGTGGTCACAAAGGTCAGGCCCAGCCCGGCCAGGGTCGGCCGGAGGTAGGGCCGGAAATACCGGAAGACCCGCCCATAAACGGAAGGCGGATGGTGGTCGGTCGAAGACGGGGGCATGGGAAGGCGCCGCGCGGCCGGCGGCCCCGCTCTTACGCCGGGGCACCCGGCCCGACAATCCGCAATCGCCCGTTGACACCTCGGTGCTCCCGCCGCAAATCCCCCGCCCTTTTCATGAGCGATCCCGCCACTTCCACACCGCCCGCCAAGCGGCCGGGACTCGTCCGCCGGACTTACGACTGGACGATGGTGCAGGCCGGCACTCCCCGCGGGCTGACGACGATGAACGCGGTGTCGTTCGCGGAGTCGTCGTTTTTCCCCATCCCGCCGGACCCGCTGCTGATCGCCCTTTGCTACGCCCGGCCGGAGCGGTGGTGGCGCTACGCGCTGCACTGCACCCTTTGGTCGGTGCTGGGCGGCATGCTGGGCTACGGGCTGGGAGTCTTCGCCGAGCCGTTCGTCCGGCAAATGCTCGGCTGGCTTGGGATCGCGAACGTGGACGAGGCGTTTCGCACGATGAAGAGCTTCACGGATCGCTGGGGATTCCTGGCGCTGAGCGTGAAGTCGCTCACCCCCATCCCATTCAAGGTGTTCACCATCGGGGCAGGGGTCTTCCGTTTCGACTTTGGACTCTTCGTCCTTGGCGCCACGCTCGGGCGCGCCGTGCGGTTCTTTCTCGTGGCTGGCCTCATCCGGGCGTTCGGCGAGCGGATCCGGCCCTTCATCGAAAAGCAGCTCACGCTGGTCATCGTCGGCTTCTTTGTCGTGGTCGCGGCGGGCTTCGTGGCCCTCAAGCTGCTTCGCTGAGGGGAAAGTCTGCCCTTCGACCCATCCGGCGCGCCCGCGCCGGGCGAATCTGCCGGCAGACCTTGCCGCCATGTATCTCCGCCCTTCGATGCGTCCGCTTCGGCCCGCCGCCGGAAGTGTTGCCCCCATGAGCCTCGGCGAGCTGGTGGCGGCGATGCGCGACCAGTCGAGCACCGACCGCGAGGCCGTCGCCAAGGTCGTGCAACTCATCCAGCAGGGACGCGTCGCCGTCCCCGACCCGGCCGGCGAAACGAAGACGGTCAAGATCGGGCTTTGACCCTTGCCGCGCGGGAAGACGCCGCGGATGGTCGCGGCCCATGATTTCCCGCTACACCCGGCCGGTAATGGCCGCCGTCTGGTCCGAGGAACGCAAGCTCGCCACTTGGCTGGAGATCGAGGTGCTGGCTTGCGAGGCGCTCGCCGAGTTGGGGCAGGTGCCGGCCGGAGATGCGCGGACGATTCGCGAGCGGGCCCGCTTTGACGCGGCCGAGGTCGCCCGCATCGAGGAGCGGACGCACCACGACGTCATCGCGTTCCTGGAAAACGTCGCCACCTACGTTGGCCCGGCCTCGCGCTGGATTCACCAGGGCCTCACCTCGTCGGATCTCCTCGACACGACGCTGGCCGTCCAAATGATGGCCTCGACCGATCTCCTGCTCCAGGAGATCGACGCGCTCCGCGAGGTCGTCGCCCGGCGCGCCCAAGAGCATCGCCGAACGGTGATGATCGGCCGCTCGCACGGCATCCACGCCGAGCCGATCACCTTCGGCCTCAAGCTCGCGCTGATGTGGGATGAGTTCGGCCGGGCTCGCGAGCGCCTCGTCCAGACCCGCGAGCGCATCCGCGTCGGAAAGCTTTCCGGCGCGGTGGGAACCCACGCCCACTTCGACCCGCGGGCGGAAGCCTGGGTTTGCGAGCGGCTGGGCCTCCGGCCGGCGGCGCTGGCCACCCAGGTCATCCAGCGCGACCGGCACGCGGAATTCATGCAGACCCTCGCCCTCGTCGCCGCGAGCATCGAGCGCTGGGCCACCGAGTTCCGCCATCTCCAGCGGACCGAGGTGCTGGAGGTCGAGGAGCGCTTCGCGGTTGGCCAAAAGGGGTCGTCCGCCATGCCCCACAAGCGCAACCCCATCACCGGCGAGCGGCTTTGCGGCCTGGCCCGCGTGATTCGTGGCTATGCCGTCACCGCGCTGGAAAACGTGGCGCTCTGGCACGAGCGCGACATCTCTCATTCGTCCGCGGAGCGCATGATCCTCCCGGACGCCTGCACGCTGCTCGATTACATGCTCTACAAGCTCACCGGCCTGACCGATGGCTTGGTGGTGTATCCGGAGGCGATGGAGCGGAATCTCCACCTCACCCGCGGTCTGTTTCATTCGCAGACGATTCTTCTGGAACTCACTCGCCGCGGCCTGGAGCGCCAAGCCGCCTACGAGGCGGTGCAGCGCGCCGCCATGGCGACGTGGGCGGGCGAGGGCGGCTCCTTGCCGGAAAATCTCGCCCGCGAACCGGTCGTCGCCGGGGCGCTCACGCCAGAGGAGATCGCCCGCCTCTGCTCCCTCGATCATCACTTGCGCCATGTGGACGACGCTTTCCGTCGCCTCGGGCTCGACACCTAGGCCCGCTTCTTCGCCGTATCCCCGTAATGGCTTCCGAACCACCCCTTCAGCTTCCCCTGCCCGGCCAATCCGGCCGACCCAGCCGCGGCACCCGCGTCCTGGCCGGCATTCTCGCCCCCCTCGCCTGCGTGGCCGCGCTCGCCGTGGCCGGCGTGATCGCCGCCAAACTCCGCCGCCCAGCCAAGGCCGGTGAGACCACCCCTCGCACCGCCGAGCCGGCCGCTTCCTCCCCCGCCCCGGCTCCCC
>CALMOL010000485.1:2117-6503 GCA_937871685.1 uncultured Verrucomicrobiota bacterium | reverse complement strand
CGCGCTACCCGTTTCCCTGAGCATCCGCTCCATCTCTTTGAAAAACGGTGTAGGCGAGGCATCGCGCAGCATCTCCTTCAGCTTCGCCAGCGACTCGAGCGCGGTCGCGGCCGCCAAGCGATGCTGGTGCGCACGGAGCACATCCATCACCGTGGAATTAAAGAACCTCTCCAGCAGCCGAGACAGGTCCCGGTGAATGTTGTCCAGCATGGCCAGCTTCTGCGGATCACGCAGCCGGTGGCGCCAACGGGCGTAGAGCTGCCGAAAGTCCGCCGCGAAGGGCAACACCTCCATCGGGGCCTCCACCCGCCCAAGCGCGACCTTGAAGCCTTGGTGCCACTTGCCGAACTGCTCCAAAAACTCCCGCGGGGTCTTCATCATAAGCCAGTCAATTAAGGTTCCGTTGGTTCGGAGGAAACGGCCTGAGCTGGTCCACCGTTCAGCGCGTCCGCGTGCTCGCTCAACTTCTTCGCCCACTGCTCGGCCGATTTCACGTCGAGCCGGTCCAGTCGCTCGCGCAGCGCCGCGTTCACCCGATCCGGCCAAGCCGCCGCCAAGACCGAAAGGCGGTCTGCCATCAGTTGCTCGCCCTCATACACATCCTCTTCCGCCTTGGCCAAGTCCCGGTCCGCGTCGATCTCCTCCCCCAGCGCCTCGCGTTGCTGCCGGCGGTGCTCGATCAATTCCTCCTCCGTGGCCCCCTGCATCGCGTCGAGCGTCTCCATCGTCGCGGCCACGCACACCTCGGCCGCGCGCAGGGCCAGACAGGCGCGCACCACGTCGAGCAATTGCAGCGTGAACGCTCGCTCCAGCGTCCCGGAGAGCACCGATTCCATGTTCTCCAGCGCGCGGAGCGCATGGGGGAAGCGCAGCAGCCGCGGGTGCCAGCGCTCGTAAAGCCGCCGAAACTCCCCGATCGAGGGCCGCAGGTCGAACACATCGCCGCCCTCCGCCGTCGCCCGCTTGCGCGCATCCGCGAACGTCCCGCGCCAGCGCGTGAACTCCCGGTGAAAAGCCTGCGGAATCTTCATCGTGATCCGGTGATTAGCATGGAGCGGCGCCGCATCCTGTCGCGCGTCAGATGATCGTCCGCCCACTCCTCATGCCAGATCGGCCACCGCCATGCAAGCCCGCGCGCCCAAAGTTGAAGCGGCAGTTCCGTCCGTCCCACTCTGCGGGATGCCGCCTGCGTCGGATGAGATATCTGGTGAAAGTTCGCGCGCCCCACAACGAGATCACGGGAAGAAGGAAGCTCATCTCAGCGCCTCCCCCTGCGCGACAAGCTTGATCGCCCACTTCTCGGCCGCCTCGCAGTCCAGTCCGGCCAAGCGCTCGCGCAAGGGGGCGTTCACCCGGTCCGGCCACGCCGCGATCAGGCTGGCGAGGCGCGACGCCGACAACTGCTCGCCCACGTAGGCGCTCTCCTCCCTCTCGGCCAGCTCCTTCTCCGCGTCGAAGTCCTCGCCCAGTGCCTCGCGCTGCTCCCGCACGAACTCGGCCAACTCCTCCGGGCTTGCCTCGTTCATCTCCTCGATCATCCCCAACAGCGCTTCCACGGCGCGCTCCGCGCCGCGCTGCCGCATGATCGCGTGCACCACGCTATGCAGTTGCTTCAGTCACTCATTCGCAGTTCACAAGCTTCAACCCCGAGCCTCGGCCGGGGAGACGGCGGCGAGGAGGCGGCCGTGGCGGTCGTAGATTTCGCAGCGGCCGTCGGGGGCGATCCAGGAGGGGCCGAACTCGGCGCTATCCAGATGGAGGACGGTGCGGGGGCCGCGCAGGGAGAGCCAGCCGTCGGCGTCGGGGGCGGCGCGCAGCCGGAAGAGGCCGGAAGCGTAGTAGCTGGCTTCGAAGAACCAAACCCAGCTCGGGCCGGTCGGGCGGCCGGCGGTGAGGAAGGGAAGGATGTGCTCGGCCGGCAGGGGCCGCCAGCCCGTCAGGGTGCCGAGGGAGGTCTTGTCCTCGATCATCTCGTAGCGGTGGTGGATGAGCGTGGAGGGATCGAAGACGGGCGGGCGGCCGGGCGGCAGCAAGCGCAGGAAGGACTCGGTGAGGCGGTGCAGCGGCGGGACGGCCGCCGGGCCGACGGCGGGCAGCACGGAGACCGGCGCCTCGCTCCGGGCGGAGTAGAGGGTGAGCAGGGTGGAGAACCAATGCGCGTCGGAATCCGGCAGGAGGGTGAGGCGGAGGTATTCGCGCTCCCACGCGTCGATGAACTGGAGGCAGTGGGACTCGACGCCGTTCACGCGGAAGAGGGCGGCGCGCAGGAGGAAGAGGCGGGCGAGCCAAAGCTCCACGCCGGCCATGCACGCGCAGCCGCGCGCGGCGAGGCCGCCGGGGGCAGCATCGAGGTGCGGGGCGACCTGGGCGAAGAGGCCGCCGCGATTTTGCACGGTGAGGAGCACCGGACCGAGATGGGCGAGGTCGCCGGCGATGTGATGCCACGCGGAAACGTCGAGGTCGGTGGTTTCGGCGGGCTTGACGAGTTCGGGATCGGTGGTGCTGGCCCCGAAGAAGGGAATGGCGATGGCCGGCCGGGCGGAGGGAGTGGATGAGGAGCCGTTCGAGGGCTGGGAATTCATGGCGCAGGAGACTTGGGTGGGGTCGCGGGGGCACCGGGAAACCGGCAGCGAGGCAGGCGGTCCCGGGAGCGGTGGTAAGGGCGGACTTCCCTCCGCATGGCGACGCAACCCTGACGCTCCACCCGGGGTCCGGCTCCCTTCGGATTGCCCCGGCCTTGCGCCGGATTGCGCTCAGGCCCGCGGAAGTCCGCCGCGACCGCGCCGCCCGGCGATCAGCACCGCCGGATACAATCCCGGGCAGCAGCCGAAGTGCTCCACGAAGGCTTTAGAGAACGCGCTCAGGCTCGCGTAGCCGACCGCAGCGGCGGCCTCCGACACGTTCGCCTTCCCGGTGCGCAGCAACTCGGCGGCCTTCTCCAGTCGGCTCAAGCGCAGGAACTTCGGGATGCTCATGCCGGTCTCCTGCGCGAAGACGCGGGAAAGGTGGAATGGGCTGTAGCCAACTTGCTCCGCGAGCATGACCAGCGAGGGCGGGTTGGCGTAGTCCCGGTCGATCAGATGGCGCGCGAGCGCGATGCGGTCGGTGGTCTGGCGCATCCGCCGCTCGTCCGCGGTCTCGGCGGTGTCCTCTTCGCGGAAGAGCGTCTGCGCGAGGATCTCCAATGCCCGGCCGAGGAACCACGTTCGCAGCGCCGCCGATGGCACCGGCGGATGCAGCAACTGGGATCGGGCCGCCAGTAGCGCGATCGGCATCGGCATCACCTCTGGCGCCGCTGGAAGATCTCCCTCGCGCATCAGGCGGCTCGCGGCCGGACGCAGCCGGGCGGCGGATTCGCCAAAGTGGAGGCACACGAAGCCCGGGGTCAGCGTCAGCAGGAGATAGCGGTGGAATCCTGCTTGGCGCCGAGCCTCCGGACCCGCGGCGCACAAGGCAACCTGCGATGGCCCGATGTCTCGCTTCTCCGCCTTGGTCTCGATGGTGGCCTCGCCGGTGTAGTTCAGGCAGACGCTCAGGCCGCCAGCTTGCAACTGGCTCCCCCACTCCACCGAGCGATCCGTTCGGAAGTCGTGCCAATCCATCCTCCAGCCCATGCTGGAGAGATCCCCGTGCAAGCGCCGGCTCGCCGCGCTCGGTGGCGGGAGCGGATGGGCGGACGGCGCGCGACTCGACACGAGCCGAATTGAGACAGGTTCTCATGACCGCGCCACTAACATCCGCGCTGAGTCGTGTCCAAGCGCGGCTCCTCCGCGGTCGCTATCCCGAGCGAAACGCCACAACGCGCCGCGCAGGTGGGCGTGGTGTCGTGGCCGATATTACTCGACAGAGCGTGGTGCCGGCAACCCAGCGACGATTTTCCAGAAGCAGCGAGCATCCCGAGCACTTTCATCCCCCCTCTGCTGGCTGCTTACCCACCGAGAACGAAGGATCACACGAATCTTCCGGAGGACGAAATTCATCTTCCGGAAGACCAGCGCCATCTTCCGAAGGATCTCAAGCATCCTCCAGAGGACTTGGGAGATCCTCCGGAGGATGAAAATGATCCTCCGGAAGACGGATTTGATCCTCTGGAGAACCTTCAAGGTCCTCCAGAAGATGTCCGAGAGCCTCTGGAAGACACCGGAGATCTTCCGGAGGACCGGAGAGATCTTCCAGAAGATATCCGAGGTCCTCCGAAAGACTTCCCCGCTCCTCCCAAGAGACAGGCTTGCGTTATCCCTTCCAGATTCGATCCAGGTTGTCGCCGTTGATCGGAGCGGCTTGCGCGAAGGCACCGGCGTTTTGGAGTGCGGGGGCAAGCGTCAGCGCGACACCGCTTTCGAGTTCCCAGCCGCGCCTTCGGGCCAAAGCGGTGTCGCGCTGACG
>CALMOL010000485.1:0-2107 GCA_937871685.1 uncultured Verrucomicrobiota bacterium | reverse complement strand
CCCCCCCCCCCCCCCCCCCCCGCCCCCCGCGCCCCCCCCCCCCCCCCCCCCCCGCCCGTGGGTGCGACAGGCCGGATCGAAAATGCTCTACTTCTTGTCAAGGCCGCGGCGCTTGAGCAGCGGGGCGAGGTCGGGCTCGCCGCCGTAGAATTTGCGGAACATGGCCAGGGCGTCCTCGCTGCCGCCGCGGGAGAGGATGGCGTTGCGGAAGTTGTCGCCGTTCTCGCGCTTGAGGCCGCCGTGCTTCTCGAACCAGTCCACGCTGTCGGCGTCCAGCACCTCGCTCCACAGGTAGGAGTAGTAGCCGGCAGAGTAGCCGCCGGAGAAGACGTGCGCGAAATACGCCGAGCGATACCGCGGCGGCACCGGGGCGAAGTCGAGGCCGATCTTCTTCAGCGTCTCGTTCTCGAAGGCGACGGCGTCCGTCGGGATCTGCTCGGGGGTGAGCTGGTGCCAGGCGAAGTCGAGCAGGGCGGCGGCGAGGTATTCGGTGGTCTTGTAGCCCTGGTTGAAGCGCTCGGCGCCGAGCACCTTGTCGAGCAGTTCCTTGGGCATCGGCTCGCCGGTCTGATAGTGGCGCGCGTAGTTTTGGAGCACCTCGGGCCAGAGCATCCACATCTCGTTCACCTGGGAGGGATACTCGACGAAGTCGCGCGGGACGCTGGTGCCGGAGAAGCGCGGGTATTTCACGCGCGAGAACATGCCATGGAGGGCGTGGCCGAACTCATGGAAGAGGGTGCGCGTCTCGTCGTAGGTGAGCAGCGTCGGCTGGCCGTCGGGGGGCTTGGGAATGTTGAGGTGATTCGCGACGACGGGCTTTTGGCCGAGGAGGTCGCTCTGCGGCACATAGGCGTTCATCCACGCTCCGCCGCGCTTGGCGGGACGGGCGTAGAGGTCGGTGAAGAAGAGGGCGAGCGGCTTTCCGTCCTGGTCGAAGACTTCCCACGCGCGCACGTCGGGGTGATAGACGGGGAGGTCCTTGCGCTCCTTGAAAGTGAGGCCGTAGAGCTTGCCGGCGGCGAAGAACACGCCGTCGCGCAGGACGCGCTCCATCTCGAAGTAGGGCTTCAGCGCGGCGGCATCGAAGGAGTTGCGCTCGCGGCGAAGCTTCTCGGCGTAGAAGTCCCAGTCCCACGAGGCGAGCTGGAACTTGCCGCCGGCGGCGTCGATCATCTTCTGCATCTCGGCGGCCTCGCGCCGAGCGTTGGCGACGGCGGCTGGAGCTATCCCGGAGAGAAGGGTATTGACCGTGGGCACGTCGGCGGCGGTCTGATCCTCGACCTGGTAGGCGGCATGGGACTCGTAGCCGAGGAGCTTGGCGCGGTCGGCGCGCAGGCGCACGATGCGCAGGATCGCGTGGCGATTGTCCCACTCACCGCCGCGGGCGTTGCGCGCGAGCGAGGCTTCCATGATGCGCTGACGCAGGGCGCGGTCCTGGAGCGAGGTGAGCGGCGGCTGGCCGGAAGTATTCAGGAGGCGGATCACCCACTTGCCCTCCTTCTTGTCGGCCTTGGCCGCGGCCTCGGCGGCGGCGACCTCGTTGTCGCTCAGGCCGGCGAGTTCCGCCTTGGAATCGACGACGACGGACGCGGCGTTCTTTTCCTTGAGGACGTTTTGCGAGAACGCGGTGGAGAGGGTGGCGAGCTCGGCGTTGATGGCGCGCAGCTTGACCTTGTCCTCCTCGGAAAGCTTGGCGCCGGCGCGGACGAAGTCCTTGTAGTAGCGCTGGAGGAGCCACTTCTGCTCCGCGTCGAGCTGGAGCTGGTCGCGCTTGGCGTAGAGCGCAGAGATGCGCTTCCACAGTTCGGGGTTGAGGGAGACGGCATCGCGGTGGGCGGCGAGCTTGGGGGCGATTTCGACCTCGAGCTTTTGGATGGCCGGGTTGGTGTTGGCACCGGCGAGATTCGAGAAGAGCCGGCCCACGCGGCCGAGGAGCTGGCCGGTGCGCTCCATCGCCACGATGGTGTTGTCGAAGGTCGGCTCGTCGGGCGCGCCGGCGATGGCCTCGACCTCGCGGAGCTGGTCGCGCATTCCCTGCTCGAAGGCGGGCAGGTAGTGCTCGTCCTTCACCTTGTCGAAGGGCGGCATGGCGTAGGGAAGCTTGCTC
>CALMOL010000484.1 GCA_937871685.1 uncultured Verrucomicrobiota bacterium | reverse complement strand
CCCCGCGGGCGCACCCGCCCGGCTCTCCGCTCCACCGAACCTGCCCGTCCTTCCGCTCCGCCTGATGAAGTCTCCCTCTTCTGAAACCGTCCTCGCCGCCGCGGCGAAGGACGCCTCCTCCGATCCCACGCCTGCCGCCCCCGTGGCGGTGCCCGCGCCGGCTTGCCCCGTTCTTTCCAAGGTGAACGGCCCGGCCGACGTGAAGGCGCTCGCGCCGGAGGAGCTGCCGCAGCTTGCGCAGGACATGCGCGACGCGCTCATCTACGCGATGTCGGAGTCCAATCCTACCTCGGTCGGCGGCCACCTCGGTCCGAACCTTGGCGTGGTCGAGCTGACCATCGCGCTCCATCGCGTCTTTGATTCGCCCAAGGATCGGATGCTCTGGGACGTGTCGCACCAGGTTTACGGCCACAAGCTGCTGACCGGCCGGCGTGACCGCATGAACACCATGCGCCAATACGAGGGCTTGAACGGCTTCCTGCTGCGCACCGAGAGCGAGCACGACTGCTACGGCGCGGGCCACGCCGGCACCGCCCTGTCCGCCGGCCTGGGCATGGCCGTCGCGCGCGACCTCAAGGGCACCGACGAGTCCGTGGTGGTGGTGGCCGGCGACGCCGCGCTGACCTGCGGAGTTTCCTACGAGGCGCTGAACAACGTCGCGTCCTCGACCAGGAAGTTCATCACGATCCTGAACGACAACGAGTGGTCGATCGCCAAGAACGTCGGCGCCATCGCGTCGTATCTGAACAAGATCACCACCTCCGGCGCCTACCAGGGCCTCCATGAGCGCGCCGCGCAGTTCATCAAGTGGATCGGCGGCGACCGCGCGCTCAAGCTTGCCCATCGCGTCGAGGAGGGCCTGAAGAACGTGGTCGTCCCGAGCGTGCTCTTCGAGGATCTGGGCATCCGCTACTACGGCCCGATGGACGGCCACGACCTGCCCGCGCTCATCAAGACGCTGGAGTTCCTCAAGACGCAGGACGAGCCGGTCATCCTCCACATCCTCACGCAGAAGGGCCGCGGCTTCGAGCCGGCGCTCAAGCAGCCGGACAAGTTCCACGGCCTGGGCAAATACCACATCGAGACGGGTGTGACGGCTCCGGCCGACCAGCCGACCTACTCGGAATACTTCGGCAAGTCGCTGGCCAAGTTTGCCCGCGACAACCAGCGCATCGTGGCCATCACCGGCGCGATGCCCACCGGCACCGGCCTCGTCCATTTCGGCAAGGAGCATCCCACGAAGATGTTCGACGTCGGCATCGCCGAGGAGCACGCCGCGCTCTTCGCCTGCGGCATGGCCGTGCAGGGGATGAAGCCCTTCCTCGCGATCTACTCGACGTTCATGCAGCGCGCTTACGACATGCTCATTCATGACGTCGCGCTTCAGAACCTGAACGTCTGCCTGTGCATGGACCGCGCCGGCCTCTCGGGTGACGACGGCCCCACGCACCACGGCCTCTTCGACATTGGCTACCTCCGCCATGTGCCCGGCATCACCTTCATGCAGGCCAAGGATGAGGACGAGTTCGTGGACATGCTCTGGACGATGGTCCACCACAGCGAGGGCCCCATCGCCATCCGCTATCCGCGCGGCGCGGGCACCGGCGCAAAGCCGAAGGAAACGCCACAGATCCTCCCTGTCGGCAAGTCCGAGGTCACCAAGCACGGCACGCAGGCCGCGCTCTTCGGCCTGGGCAACATGCACGACCTCGCGGTGAAGGCGGCCGCCCTGCTCGAGGCCGATGGCATCTCCACCGCGGTCATCAATCCGCGCTGGATCAAGCCAATGGACGCGGCAACGCTGGAGTTCTTTGCGCGCTCGGTGGACGTGATCGGCACCGCCGAGGACCATGTCCTGCACAACGGATACGGCGCTGCTGTCATGGAGCACCTGAACACCGCCGGCATCCCCACCGCGGTGGTGCGCGTGGGTTGGCCAGACGAGTTCGTCGAGCACGGCGCGGTGAACATCCTGCGCAAGAAGCACGGCATCACCGCCGAGGCGCTCGCCGCGAAGGTGAAGGCCGCGCTCGTCGTGCGGAAATCCTCGTCGGCCTCGCGTGGCGTCGTCCCGCAGCCGGTGGCGGCGTAAGCACACCTGCGGTGCTTCTGGCGGCGCAGGAGCGCTGCTTCCATGTCTTCCGCCGCGCTCGCCCTCGTCCTGAGCGCGGCGTTTATTCACGCCTACTGGAATCTGCTCCAGAAGCGCGTGGCCGGCGGCGCGCCGCTTGCGTGGCTGACCGCGGCCCTCGCGGCGGTGATTTACCTGCCGGTTGTAGTCGCATGGTGCGTTTGGAAGCGGCCGGAGATCAGCCTTCTGGGCTGGATCTTCTTCCTCGGCACCGGCTTGATTCACGTCGTTTACTACCTTGTGCTCCAGCGCGGCTACCGCGAGGCGGACCTTTCGCTGGTGTATCCGGTGGCGCGGGGCAGCGGGCCGATGTTCTCGGTGGCCGGCGCGGTGCTTTTCTTCGGCGAACGGCCCTCTCCCCTGGCCTGGGCAGGCATCGCCCTCGTGCTGGCCAGCGTGGGCGTGATCTCGCTCGGCGGCGCTGCGCTCCGCGCTGATCCTGCCCGCGTGGCCCGCGGTCGGCGCTGGGGCTTGGCAACGGGCGCGTGCATCGCCGCCTACACCCTTTGGGACAAGCACGCCATGGCCGTGATCGGCCTGCCGCCGCTGCTGCATGATTATGCCTCCGCCATCGTCACCACGGTGGTTCTGCTGCCCGCCGGAGTTCGCGGCCGGGCGGAATGGCAAGCTTCTTGGCGAGCGCACCGGTGGGAAATCACGGGCATCGCCTTTTTTCGCGCGCTGTCTTTCATCCTGATCCTGAGCGCGCTGGCGTTTACCCCGGTGAGCGCCGTGGCTCCGGCGCGAGAGATTTCGATCTTGCTCGGCGTGGCCTTTGGCTCGCGCCTGCTGGCCGAGGGCGACACGGCTCGCCGTTTGGGCGCCTCGGCGATGATGCTGGCCGGCCTCGCGCTGATTGCTGGCGGGTAAAAGACGGCCGGAGGTTCTGCTGAGCGACTGTCGCTACAGGGAACCATCCGGCGTTCTGGGTGCATCGTGCGTCGAGGAGGAAATCGACGGATTGCAATTTGTCATCCTGGCGGCTGAGCAGGTTGCAAAACGCGAGCTCAATCGGGGGCGGCCGACTTCGTAGGCAAGCCTCCGCCTCTGGAATCGGCTTCACGCAGGGCAGGGCACGTGTCCTGCAAACAGAGGAGCCATGCCGGCCCCGCCGGCACACCAGACGAAACCCTTCACCATCCCAGACCCCGCCATGAATTCTCAGCCCTCCCGCCGCTCTTCGCGCCGCATCATCAAGAAGGCCACGCAATCGGCCACTAGCCGCCGCACGCTTTCGTTGTTGGCGCTGACGGCCATCCTCTTCGGCCATTGAGTCAAAGGTAATCTCAACCTTTCCAACGGGCGGCTTGGGTGCCGCCCTCCTCGGGTTTCTCTGGCCTTAGCTCAGCTGTCGTGGTGACGGCGAAGTCCGCTCCGGCCGGCGTGAACTCGGCCAGCAGCCGCGCTGGCGTATTGGCTAAATCCAGATCCGCGCGCTCTGTCGTGCCAGTGGTGAAGAGGAACAAGCGGCCGATTCCTTCCACTAGCACCGCGCTTTCGGTCACGCGCACGGCGGGCGATTGCCGGTCTGCCGTGACGTTTACTTCCGTCGCACGCCCCATGAAACCGGCGGCGGGCAGCTCTACCGCCACGCGGAAGCGGTGCAGGGGAACAACGAGTCGAGATGCCTCGCGTGGAATCAGATAAAGAGCCGCGTCGGCCGACCAGCGGAATGTGGTGCGCACGCGCGGCTGCGTGTTGTGGTAGAACGACAAGGACGCCTCCAAGACCTCTACCTGTGGAAGCTCAGCGCGCGGAGTAAACAGGCGCACCAAGTCAAGACGCATGGCCGAGCGAGGCTTCGCCTCCCCCGGCTCCAGCCATGGTGTCTCGAGTCGCCCGCCGGACGCCCGAACCACGAACGGTGCGCGGCCCGTCTCAATCCGAGTCACGGTCGCCACCTTTCCGCCTTCGAGCGCGAGCCGGTGAACCGTCCAGGCGGGCGCGAGGCCTTCGAAATGTGCCGCCGCTGCCGCGAGCGCGGCCTCGACCTGCGTCAGCGTGGTGCCCGGCACGATCCACAGCAGGTCTTGGCCCCGCGCCCAGTTTGCCTGCCCGGCGAGCCGGCGCGCTGCCGCCGCCGCTGGCCGGGGCCAGGCGGCATGCACGCCGCACCAAGGCTCCGGTGCTTGGCCCGCGCGGTGCGATTCCCAGGCGCGCAGAGCATGGAACTCGATGTCGCGGGCATTGCGCAGCAGCATGAGGAGATGACCATCGCCCGGCGCGCGTCGTCCGCCAGCGCGACGCTTCTTCCTTTTGCAGCGGGGGGTTCGGCCTTATTCCTTCCCCCGCCATGCACGCCACGCCCGACCAGCTCGCCAAGCTCACCATCTTCGGGGAGTTCAACCAGCAGGAAAACCAAACCCTCATCGAGCTGGCCGATCCGCTCGTCTTCGCCCCTGGCGCGACCATCGTGCGGCAGGACGAGTCCGGCGACGCCATGTATATTCTCGTTCGCGGCGAGGCCGAGGTCACGCACCGGCGCGGCGAGCGCGAGGTGCAGCTCGCGACGCTGAAGCCCGGCGATTTCTTTGGCGAGCTGGCCCTCGTGGACGAGGGCCCGCGCTCGGCCACCGTCACGGCCACCACCGAGTGCATGCTGCTCAAGGTGCCGCAGTCCGTGCTGCGTGCCTTGGCCGGCGTGTATCCCAATGCGGCCTTCAAGATGCTCTACGCCATCGCCAAGGTGCTGGTGTCGCGGATGCGCGCCGGCAACGCGCGATACATCGATTCCCTTTTGGCGGGCGGGGGCGCAAAAGGTTGAGAGTTGAGGGTTGAGAGTTGAGAGCGACGCGCCTTGTTTGCCGCGGCCTGCGCTTGAGAGGCGGCTTCTCTCTCAACCTTCAACTTTCAACTCTCAACCTCCCCCGCCTTGAGCCAGCAGCACACCCTCGCCAAAAGCGCCTCTCTCGCCGGCCCTTCGCTCCACACGGGCGAGCGCGCGCTGCTCACGCTGCGGCCGGCGCCGCCGGGCACCGGCTTCGTCTTCCGGCGCGTGGACCTGCCCGACGAGCCCACCGTCGCCGCGTGCATCGCCAACGTGAAGACCGTGGAGCGCGCCACCACGCTCGGGGAGGGCAGCGTCAAGGTGCAGACCGTCGAGCACGTCCTCTCCGCCCTCGCCGGCCTCGGCGTGGACAACGCCTTCATCGAGATGGATGCCAACGAGCCGCCCATCGGCGACGGCTCCGCGCTGCCCTACGTCGAGCTCGTGCGCCAGTGCGGTCTCGCTCCGCAGGACGCGCCGCGGGCCGTGTTCGATGTGCGCGAAGCGATCCACGTCGAGACCAAAAGTGGAGCGCTCCTCACGGTGGTGCCCGACGCCAAGTTCCGCGTCTCCGTCACGCAGGTCGGCCCCGATGGGCTGGCGACCCAGTTTCATTCCACGGAGATCACGCCTGAGATCTACGCCAAGGAGATCGCCCCGGCGCGCACCTTCACTTTCCTGCGCGACATCCAGCCGCTCATCGCGAAAGGCCTCATCAAAGGCGGCTCGCTCGACAACGCCGTGGTCATCCAGGACGACGGCTCCACGGTGAGCACCGGGCCGCTGCGCTACTCGGACGAGTTCGCGCGCCACAAGATCCTCGATCTCGTGGGCGACCTCGCCCTCTTCGGCCGGCGCATCCGCGGCCACGTCATCGCCGTGAAGCCCGGCCATGGCCCCAACGCCGAGCTGACGCGCGCGCTCGCCAAGCGCCACGCCTCCATGCTCGCGCAGATCCCCGCGCCCTTCACGATCCCCACCGGCGAGGCCGTGCTCGACATCAACGAGATCATGCGCCTGCTGCCGCACCGCTATCCATTCCTGCTGCTGGACCGCGTGATCCGCTTCGAGGGCGAGAACAAGCTGACGGCGCTGAAGAACGTGTCGGTGAACGAGCCGTTCTTCCCCGGCCATTTCCCGAATTACCCCGTGATGCCCGGCGTGCTCCAGGTCGAGGCGATGGCGCAAGCTTCCTCGCTCCTGCTGCTGCGCCAAGCCGACAACGCCGGCAAGATCGGCTTCTTCATGAGCGCCGACGGCGTGAAGTTCCGCAAGCCCGTGCTGCCCGGCGACACGCTGCTCATCCACGTCGAGATGACCAAGGCGCGCCGCAACCTCGCCAAGAGCCTGTGCCGTTGCGAGGTCGGCGGCCAGGTGACGAGCGAGGCGGAGGTGACCATCTCGCTGCTCGACCGATGAAGCCGAGGTTGAGGGCTGAAAGTTGAGCGTCGAGAGAAGCGCCCGACCTGTCACGCCGCGCTCCGACTGCTTTTCTGCTTCCCTCAACCCTTAACTCTCAACCTTCCCTCCGCCCCTCATGTCCGACGCCCCGCAACTCCACTCGACGGCCATCGTGGATCCCTCGGCTAGCGTGGGCGCAGGAAGTTACGTGGGGCCGTATTGCATTGTAGGCGCCGGCGTCACGCTCGGCCCGCGCTGCTTGCTTCAAGGCCACGTCGTGCTCGACGGGCCGACGCGCGTCGGCTCGGACAATGTCTTCTACGCCTTCACGTCCATTGGACAGCGTTCCCAAGACTTGAAATACGCCGGCGAGCCGACGCACCTCGAGATCGGCGACGGCAACACCTTCCGCGAGTTCGTCACCGTGCATCGCGGCACCGCGCCCAACTCCGCCACGCGCATCGGCTCGCGGAACCATTTCCTTTCCTACGCCCACATTGCGCACGACTGCCGCGTGGGTGACGAGGTCGTGTTCTCCAACAACGGCACGCTCGGCGGCCACGTCGAGTGCGGCTCGCAGGTTACGCTGGGCGGGCTGGCCGCGGCACACCAGTTCTGCCGCATCGGCCGCATGGCGATGATCGGCGGCATGTCCAAGATCGTGCAGGACGTGCCGCCCTTCTGCATCGCCGACGGCAACCCGGCGCGCCTGCGCGGGTTGAACGCCGTCGGATTCAAGCGCCGCGGCGTGCCGGCCGAGTCCGTGCGCGCGCTGCGCCAGGCCTACGAGATCCTCTTCGGCGGCGAGTGGAACACCCAACAGGCCCTCGATCGCCTGCGCGAGGAGGGCCGCGACCGCGTGCCCGAGGTGAAGGAACTGATGGACTTCATCGCCTCCACCCAGCGCGGCATCGTGCGGGCGGAGATGGATTGACGAAAATTTTTTGCCACAGAGGCACAGAACGCACAGAGATTCCTCTGTCGGCCCGCGGCGAAAAGTCCCCCGGCTTTTCCCTCCTCTGTGTTCTCTGTGCCTCTGTGGCTAAATCCTTCCCATGCCGCTTTCCCCGTCCGAACGCTACTTCTCCGTCGAGCGCATCATCGAGCTCGACTTCCTGCGCGCCACCGAGGCCGCCGCGCTCAACGCGCTCCACTGGATCGGCAAGGGCGACAAGGAGGCCGCCGACCAGGCCGCGTGCGACGCCATCCGCGGCATGTTCGACCTCATCGACGTGTGCGGCGAGTGCGTGATCGGCGAGGGCATCAAGGACAACGCCCCCGGCATCTTCAAGGGCGAGCACCTCGGCACCTGGACGCCCGGCGCCATCAAGTTCGACATCGCGCTCGACCCCGTGGACGGCACCACAAACTGCTCCAAGGGAATGCCCAACTCCATTTCCTGCCTCGCCGCCGCATCGCCCGAGACCGGAAAGCGCACGTCCATGCAGGACATCCCGAGCTTCTACATGGACAAGCTCGCCTACGGCCCGCGGATCGCGCGCTGGATGCGCCGCTCGGGCATCGACTCGGTCAAGCTTGGCAACCCGGTGGACGAGACGATCACCGCCGTCGCGCGCATCCTGGAGAAGCCGGTCAAGGACGTGGTGGTGCTCGTGATGGACCGGCCCCGCCACAAGGATTTGGTGAAGAAGGTGCGCGAGACTGGCGCGGCCCTGCGGATGTTCGGCGACGGCGACATCGCCGCGGCCATCGCGCCCTCGCTGCCCGACTCCGGTGCGGACCTCTACATGGGCGTGGGCGGCTCCCCCGAGGCCGTGCTGGCCGCCGCCGGCGTGAAGTGCCTGGGCGGCGACATCCAGGCCCGGATGTGGCCACGCGACGAGGAAGAGACGGCGCGCCTGATCGCGGAGGGCCACGAGGCCGACTTGGGCAAGGTGTATTCCTCCGACGACCTTGCACACGGCCAGAACATCCTCTTCCTCGCCACGGGCATTCTCGATTCCCCGCTGGTCAAGGGCGTGCAGGTGCGCGGCAATCAGGCGATCACCCATTCGGTGCTGATGCGCGCGAAGACACAGACCGTGCGCTACATCACCACACACCACAACCTGGAGACCAAGCAGCTCCGCCTCCGCTCCACGCAGAGCGAGGTAAAAGTGTGAAGCAAGCCAGGTTGTAGAGGAGGCTCTGTCCGCGAATGCGGACGTGCCGCCTAGGGTTTCTTCCCGGGTGGCCGCCGCCCTTGCCGAATGCGCCGCGGCCACCCGGGAAAATTTTACAGGCGGCACGTCCGCATTCGCGGACAGAGCCGCCTCTACAACATCGTGCCGCTCACACCGCGATCGGCGCCTTGATGGCGGGATGCGGGTCGTAGCCGATCAATTCGATGTCCTCGAAGCGAAACGCGAAGAGGTCCGTCACCGTTGGGTTCAGGCGCACGCGCGGCAACGGGCGTGGCTCGCGCGCAAGCTGGAGGCGCGCCTGCTCGAGGTGGTTCGAATACAGGTGGAGGTCGCCAAACGTGTGGACGAACTCGCCTGGCCGCAGCCCCGCGGCCTGCGCGACCATGAGCGTGAGGAGCGCGTAGGAGGCAATGTTGAACGGCACGCCGAGAAACAGGTCGGCGGAGCGTTGGTAAAGCTGGCAGCTCAGCTCGCCGTCCTGCACGTGAAATTGGAACAGCGCGTGGCAGGGCGGCAGCGCCATCTGGTCGAGCTCGCCGGGGTTCCAGGCGGAAACGATGTGTCGCCGGCTGGACGGGTTCTCGCGCAGCGAGCGGAGCAGCGCGGCGATCTGGTCGTGCGTGCGCCCGTCGGGGCCACGCCAGTCGCGCCATTGGGCGCCATACACGCGGCCGAGCGAGCCATCGGGCGCAGCCCACTCGTTCCAGATGCTCACGCCCTCGGCGCGCAGCGAGTTGGCGTTGGTGTCGCCGCGCAGAAACCACAGCAGCTCGTGGACGACCGATTTC
Organism: uncultured Verrucomicrobiota bacterium; assembly: GCA_937871685.1. Lineage (GTDB taxonomy): Bacteria > Verrucomicrobiota > Verrucomicrobiia > Chthoniobacterales > SZAS-18 > SZAS-18. The sequence goes on along the minus strand of CALMOL010000484.1, from coordinate 11,696 downwards.
CAATGCACGCGCTTGGTGGTGACGAGGGGAAACGATTCGCGCAGGTCGAAGCGGGCCTGCGCGCCAAACACGCCCAGCGTGCCTGTCCCGGTGCGGTCAGCCCGCGGCCGGCCGTGCTCGAGCACGAGTGAAAGCAGACCTTGGTAAGGAAGCATCGAGGAGGGAAGATGGACGCGGGATGGCCAAGGGCCATGCCGGCGAAGTCACGCACGATGCGTGCATCGCCGCGATCCTCATCTCACTTCCTGCTTTTCGCCCTTCCGCGTTCGCACGTGTCCTGCTCTGCTGCCAGGGCGCGGTCTGCCGTCTCATTCCATGAAGTTCCCTGGCCTCGTCCTCCTCGCTCTTTTTGCCGCGATGGCGGCCGGCGCGCGGGCCGAGACGTTCTCTTATCCCAACTCCGAAAGCCCGGTCTTCTCGGTGGATATTCCCAACGACTGGAAGCCAAAGGAGGACCGGCAAGGCCGGATCGAGGCCAGTTCGCCGGACAACGACGCCTACGTGGCGCTTTGGGTGCTCAAGGGCAAGTCTGCGATGGATGAGATGGGGGAGGAAGTGCGCGAGATCACCGGGTCCACGTTGCGGGACATTCGCCTTTCCGGCAAGGAGACCAGGGCCGAGGTCAACGGCATGGACGTGCTCTTCTTCGAGGGGGCTGGCGTGGACAAGGAGGACAGTGACAAAGTGCACTTCGAGATCTGCCTGTTCTCGCCCGCTCCCGGCACGCTGGGCGTGGTGTATTTCGAATACGACGACGATGCTGCCGAAAAGCGCATCCCGCAGATGACCAAGGTGGTGAAGTCGATTCGTAAGGGAAAGTGACTCGGTCGGCCCATCCGCGCCGTGGTAAACAAAAAAGGGAATGCCTTTCAGCATTCCCTTTTCGAGGATTGGACCGGGGTGGGGGGCTAATCAATAGCCGCCGCCGCCTTCACGGCGCGGGGGACGGTCTTCCATCGGGCGCGCCTCGTTGACGGTAAGCACGCGGCCGTCCACGTCTTTGCCGTGGAACATGCGGATCGCCGCCTGGGCCTCGTCGTCGGAGCCCATGGTGACGAAGCCGAAGCCACGGGAGCGCTGGGTAAAGCGGTCCTGCATGGCTTATTGAAGCCGGCGGGGTTCGTTGATGATCCGCCAACTACCCAGGGCGCACGGATGCACGCAGAAGGATAGTTGGAGGAAAGGTTGCTGGCAGCCCTGCCGCGCACATAGCGGACCGAAACCGTCAAACTGTCGCCCGGGTATCGAACCCACCAACGAACAATCTGTCTGTTGCGAAGCCGTCATCAATTCCCGTCTGGCTGTAAGGTCAAAACAAGGCTTTCTGGCGGCAGGACAGCCCACGTTCGCGGAATGAAGCGGCAAAGCAAGGGGAATTGCCGGCAGGAAATGCACGGCGGCTGAGGGTGGGGAGGGGATTTGCGGAGAAGAAGCGCCCCCGCGCCATTTCCTGGCTTGGCCTCCTCAACGCTCAACCTCCCGCGCGTTGCAGGCCCGATCTGTCGGCCTAGCGTCATCCACATGTTTCGTTTCCGCCCCGCGCCGTCCTTGCGCCTCCGCCTGCTCGCCGCCCTGGCGGTGCTGCTGCCCGCCGCTGCCATGGCCGCGCCGCCCCAGCGCACCGTGGACCAAGCAGCCGGTGTGATGGACCGCTTTCGCCGCCTGCGCGGCTCCGACCCGGAGCGAGGCATTCCCTCGCGCGTGATGCGCGACGCCAAGGGCCTCGCCATCATCACGGTGCTCAAGGCCGGCTTCATCTTTTCCGGGCGCGGCGGCGAGGGCGTGGTGGTGTCACGCCTGCCCAACGGCCGCTGGAGCGCGCCCAGCTTCGTGGGCTTCGGCGGCGCGGGCTTCGGCTTCCAGGCCGGCGCGCAGGTGACCGAGTTCGTCATCGTGCTGAATACCCCCGAGGCGGTGGCGGCCTTCTCGCGCGGCGGCAACGTGGCGCTCGGCGCCGACCTTTCCGCCGCCGCCGGCCCCGTGGGGCGCGACCTCGGTGCGGACGTGATGACCTCGGCCGCGGTGTATTCCTACTCGCGCTCGCAGGGCCTCTTCGCGGGGGCGTCGCTGGAAGGCACGGTGATCGGCGCGCAGCACCAGAAGAACTTCGCCTACTACCGCGGCCGCTATTCCCCGGCGGCCATCCTGGACGGCCGGATCCCGCCGCCGCCGGGCGCGGGACGCCTGCTGCAAATGCTGGACAGCTTTTAGCGCGGCCACGGGCAGATCGGATTCGCCCTTTCCGCCTTGGCGCGCGCGGGGTTGAATGCCCGGCGTGCTTCGCCTGCCCCCCTTCCTCCGCCGCCACGGCGTCGCGGCGCTCGTGTGCCTCGGGGCCGTGCTCCTCGTGCTAGGGGCGCACGCGTGGACGCCGTGGCTGGACACGGCCGAGCGCGCGGCGCGCAACCTCCTCGTGCGCGCCGGCCGGGCGTTGCCGCCGGATGACCGCCTCGTCTTCCTCGCGCTCGACTCGGACTCCACCACGCTGGGGCCGGTCGATCTCGAAAAGCTCTACGCCGACGTGCCGCGCGGCAGCGCGGACTTCCGCGCGCTCTCGCTGATGACCTCCGGGTTTCCCTGGCCGCGCGAGGTGCATGGCCTGCTGCTCGACAAGCTCGTCGAGGCCGGCGCGACCGTGGTGGCCTTCGATCTTCTCTTTCCCAACCCCGGCGGCGGCGACCGCGCCTTTGCCGGCGCGCTCGAACGGCACCGCGACAAGGTGGTGCTCGCGGCCAACTTCGCGCCGCAGGACGAGGACGGCCGCGAGGTTTGGAGCCTGCAGATCCCCACCGAGAACCTCGTCCCGCAGACGCGCCCGCTCGATCCTCGCACGGGCTTCGTGAACTTCTTCCCCGACCCGCACGACGGCGTGGTGCGCGCCGCCCAGTATCGCCTGTGGGACGGCCAGCTCGCCCTCGCGCCGCGCCGGCCGCAGGACGAGACCTTCTTCTCCTTCGCCGCCCGCGCCGCGATGCGGCTCGACCCCGACGCGCGCCCGCCCGAGGGATTCACGCCCAAGCTGCTGCGCTTTTCCGGCGCACCCGGCACCTTCCGGCCGCGCTCGCTCTTCCAAGTCTTCGTGCCGCGCTACTGGGAGCAGAACTTCGGCGGCGGCGCGGCCTTCCGCGGCAAGGTCGTGATCGTCGGGCCCTTCGGCTCGCAATTCCACGACGAGCACGACACGCCTTTCGCGCGCAAGATGCCCGGGCCGGAGCTGCACCTTCATGCCGTCAACGCGCTCCTGCACGGCGGCTTCCTGCGGGAGGCCTCGCCCGCCTTCGAGCGGTGGGCCGTCGTGCTCGCCGGCGCGGCCGTGTGGGGATTGCACTGCCTCCTGCGCCGGCCGGTGCTGCGCTTCGGGCTCGCCCTGCTGCTCGCCGCCGCGTGGGCCGGCGCGGCGCTGCTCGCCTACAATGGCGCCGACCTCTACCTGTGCACCGCCGCGCCGGGCGGGACGCTGGTGCTGTGCGCCCTGGGCGTGTTCGTGGCCGACTTCGCCGCCGAGGCGCTGGAGCGCGCGCGCACCCGCCGCACGCTGGAGCGCTACATGTCGGCCGACGTGGTGCGCTTCATCCTCGACAACCCGCGCGGATTCCAGGACTCGCTCCAAGGCCAGCGCCTGCCCATCACGGTGCTCTTCTCCGATCTGCGCGGCTTCACCACGCTGACCGAGAGCTACCCGGACTCGCGCGCCCTGGTGGAGCAGCTCAACGAGTATCTTTCCGTGATGGTGGATTGCGTGTTCCGGCACGGCGGCTCGCTGGACAAGTTCATCGGCGACGCCGTGATGGCCGTGTGGGGCAACACGCCCACGCCGCTCACGCCGCGCGAGCAAGCCGTCGAGTCCGTCCGCTGCGCGCTCGAAATGCTGCGCGAGCTGGCCACGCTCAACGCCCGCTGGGAGGCTCAAGGCCGCCCCGCGTTCGCCTGCGGCATCGGCATCAATCACGGCGAGGCCATCGTGGGCGACATGGGCAGCGCCCGCCGCAAGGAATTCACCGTGATCGGCGACACCGTGAACACCGCCTCGCGCCTGGAGGGCCAGACCAAGGCCTATCACCAGCCGCTCATCCTCGGCGAGGCGCTGGCCGCGCTGGTGCAGGACGATTTCACCCTCCAGGCGGTGGACGCCGTGCAGCTGAAGGGCCGCGTGCACGGCTTGGAAACCTTCACCGTGCTCGGCCCGCCCGGCACGGAATCGCCCGGCCTGGACGAATACCACGCCGCCCTCGCCTGCTGGCGCGCGCGCGACGCCGCCGGCACCGTGGATCACCTGCGCCGTGCCGCGGCGCTGCGGCCGGACGACTGGCTCGTGACCGGCCTCTGGCTGCCCCGCGCCGAGACCCGCCTCGCCGACCCCATCTCCCCGTGGACGAACGTCACGGTGATGAAGGAGAAGTGAGCGAGGTCGCTCAAGCCTCGATCAACTCAAGCGGGAGCGCGTCGAATCTCCGGAAGTCGCGGTCGAAGGTCGCCATGCACAGAGTCATGGCGACGGCGAACGCCGCGAGGAAATCATCGCTCCATCGCGTGTGCGCCGGCACTTCCGCCGCCGCGAAGCCGCGGAAAACGCCGTCCAGTCCCTCCGGCTCGCCGAGGAAAATGACCCGTTCATCTGCCAGCAGAGCATCCAGGCTCCCCCACGCTTCCCTCTGGCTTTGCACGCTCTCTTTCAGGATGGCGCGGTTGGTCAGGTGGCGCAGCAAGGCCAACTGAGTGAGCCGGCAAAAGCAACAGCTGCCCGTGGCCTGCCGGTCAAACCACGCGACCGCGGCCCGGTGGTGCACATGCGTCCCCACCGCCAAGGCCAGCCAAACGTTGGCATCAACCAGCTTGCGCATCGTTCCAGAGGCTCGCTTCCAACTCGGCTTTCGTCGGATTGACCATGTGGCCCGGGGTGCCCGGGATCAACGGCAGCCTCGCGCGCCCGCGGCCTCCGCGCGCCACCGGGCCTTGGTCAAGAACCGTCAACAACGCGCGGCCGGTGGTTGGAAGACGCTCGGAGGACGGCACAACGACGGCACCATCCTTGATGGTGACCTCAATGGTAAACACGGCCATAAACGGTCCAAGCCTACCGGCCGACTGGGAGCGAGCCAAGGGAAAGCGTGCACTGCACTCACGCCGCCAGCGCGGCGCGCACTTCCTGCGCGAGGGGCTGGAGCGTGCCAGCGGAAAAGTCGAACGCGATCCCGCTGGCCTCGAAGAGCCGCGGCAGCGGCGCGCTTCCGCCCAGCGACAAGCCACGGAGATACTGGTCGATGGCGGCGCGCGGGTTTTCCTTCGCGGCGCGCCAAAGCTGGAGCGCGCCAAGCTGGGCGATCCCGTATTCGACGTAGTAGAACGGGTGCAGGAAGATGTGCAGCTGGCGGTGCCAGCCGTGCTCCAGCGCGCCTTCGTGGCCGCTCCAGTCCTCCAGTCCCCCGAAGCGCTCGCGCAGGCCGCGCCACGCCGCGCGGCGCTCGGCGCGCGTGTGGCCAGGATGCGTGTAGAGCCAGTGCTGGAAGGCGTCCACCGTGGCCATCCACGGGAAAAACTGGAGGATCTTCTCCAGGTGCTCGCGCCGCGCGCGACGGGCGTCGCCGCCAGGGCCGTAGAATTCCTCCAGTTCCGGCGCGGCGATCAACTCCATCGCCATCGAGGCCACCTCGCAGAACTCGATGGGCGAGTCGCGGTATTCGCCCAGCCGCTGGCCGCGCGCGGCCAGCGCGTGGAAGGCGTGGCCGGCCTCGTGCAGCAGCGTGGTCACGTCGGATGGCGTGCCCACGGCGTTCATGAAAATGAATGGCAGGCGCGCCTCGCGCAGCGTTTCCTGGTAGCCGCCGGGGGCCTTGCCCTTGCGCGACTCCAGGTCGAGCAAGTCGTTCTGGCCGAGCAGCGCGAAGGATTCCCCCAAGCGCGGGTCCAGGCGCCCGAAGATGGCCTGCGACTTCGCCACCAATTCGTCCGCGCCGACGAAAGGCCGCAACGCCTCGCGGCCCTCGGGATCGACCTCCAGGTCCCACGGGCGCAGGGCATCCACGCCGAGGCGGGCCTTGCGCAGGGAATGCTGCTCGCGCAGGAGCGGCACGAGGCCGCGCTCGATGGCGTCGTGGAACCGCTCGCAGTCGGCCGGCGTGTAGTCGAAGCGCTCCTTGGCCGCGAAGGCGTAGGCGCGGTAGTCGGGAAACCCGGCCTCGCGCGCGATCTCGCCGCGCAGGGTGAGAAGCTGGTCGAAAATGTCCTCCATTGCCTCGCGATCCTGGAGGCGGCGCGCAGCCACGGCCTCCCAGGCGGCTTGGCGGCGGGAGCGGTCCGGCTCCAGCAGGCGCTTGGCGGCCTGGGGCAGGGTGAGGTCCTCGCCGTCGAGCGACACGGTCATCGCGGCGCAGAGCTTTTGGTATTGCTGGCCAAGGAGCGCCTCCTCGGTCTCGCGCGCGACGTTGGCCTCGCGGTAGAGCGCGACGCGGTTGCGCACGGAGCGGCGAAACACTTCATAGTAGTCTGGCAGCGCGCCAAAGGTCGGGTGCTCCGCAAGCTGCCGCTGGAGCGCGAACTGCCGGGGCTTGAGCCACGGCTCCACGACCTCGACGAAGTGCAGGTAGGCCTTTTCCCGCGCCGGATCATCCGTCTGGCAGGTCATGGCGATGTAGGTGCGCGCGCCGTGCTCGGAGATCGCCGCGTTGACCTCCGAGTAAGCGTCGAGCCAGGCGGCGAGCGCCTCGGCGTCACCGGCTTCCGTGAGACTCGCACCGAGGCGATCGAACACCGGCGCGAGCGACGCGGGATCCGCCGGGTCAAAGTCCGGCGGAAGAAAGCGGCGAGGCTGAAAGGGCGGGAGCTGCATGGCGAGAAAGGTTAAGCGTGAAAAGTCGCGAGTTGAGGGAGCGCCGTTGCCCGCCGGGTCGCCGTCGCCTCAAGGGGAGAAAACGGAAAAAGGCCGCGGCACCGGCGCGGTGGCCGGCCGCAGGGGCGGGGGCGGAGGCACGAAGGGCATCCCCGGCCGGACCTCGGCAGAGGCCGGCGCTGCGGGCGCCGCCGTTTCCGGCTTGGCCTCTTCCGCGGGCGCCGCGGCAAACGGCGACGCCGGGAGGTGAAAGATCACCCGCGGCGGCGCGCCCGGCGCCGGCGGCGCTTCCTCGCGGCGCACGGGCACGCCCAGCACACGCTCGAAGAACTCGCGCTCCAGGCGCGCCATCAGCGCCGGGAAGCGCGCGTGGAGGTCGCCCAGCGGGGCGCCGGCCTCGACGATGCCCAGCGCGCCGGTCGCCTCGTCATGGCGTAATTCCGCGAGGTGTCCCTCGGCGTCGCGCAGCTCGGCCAGGGCGCGGGCGCGCGCGGGCAGGGGAGCGGCCGGCGGAATGGCTTGGCGCGCGCGCTCGCTGCGGTCCTGGAAGACGGCGAAGAGCAGCTTCTCCGGCCCCGCCGGCCCGAGCGTGCGGTGCACGGCGGCGAGCAGCTCGAGGACCAGATCGTTCCCCGCGGGCGGGAAGTGCGACTGCCCCTTCGGCGTGAGCCGATAGGCGAGCTCCGGGCGGCCGACGCGCTTTTCCGCGCGCGTCACGTTGGCGCTCTCGAGCAGGCCATCGCGCTCCAGCGCCTGGCAGTGGGCCTTCACCCCCATGTAGGACATTCCGAGCCGCGCGGCCAGCGGCGCCACGGGGAGCGGCCCGGTGCGTCGCAGCATCGCCAGCACTTGCATGCGCTGGCCGCGGCGGAGCGAGGGAAGGGCGGACATCAGAGGGATTTCCGCGGCGAGCGTCGCGCGGGCCGAAACCGTGCCCGCTGCGCCCGCGTGCGCAAGGCGGGTGACGAGGCGGGGAAAACTCGAAACTCGAAACAAGGCCCGAAGGGTCGAAGCGCCGAAAGCCCTCTGGCGCGCAACCGCCCGGAGCTTGCGGAGCTTTCTTTCTTTTTCGGAGCTCTTTCTTTTTCGGAGCTTGTTTCGAGTTTCGAACTTCGAGCTTCGAGTTTTCCTTCAATACATGAGAAACGACGAGCGCTCCGAGCGGAAGCGCGCCGCCGCGCCCTCCCAGCGCGAGACGAGCGCCGCGGGCGACTCGCCGCTCGTCAGCGAGCGCTCGATGGAGCGGCTGCCATAAACCTTCCAAAGCAGCCCGTCGCGGTCGCGCCGCGGCTTGTCGAGCACGCGCGGGTCGGCGCGCACGGCGGCCGCCATGAGATAAGCGTTCACGCCGATGATCTGCGTGTCGGCGCGCGGGTCGATGCCCAGCGCCACGCCCGGCTTGCCGCCATCGCCGGAGATGGGGCCGGCGCGCAGGCCGGGGAACGCGGCGCGCAACTGGGCCGCGAGTCCCGCCGCATCCAGGCGCGGGGAGCAAAAGCGCTGGAAGGCCGCCGGCGTGTTGATGCCAAGGTCGAGGCCGCCCAGGTTTCCCGCGATGCCCACGGCGGCGTAGTAGAAGGGCGAGATGTCGCGCGGGATATTCGGCGAAGTGCGCACCCAGCGCAGGCCGGTCTGCGGCCACGTCATGCCGCGCGACCACCCGCGCATCGGCACCACCGAGAGGCGGCAGCGCGAGGACAGCCAGCCGCGGTCATTCGCCATGCGCGCCAATTCGCCGGCCGTCATCCCGTGGCGGTAGGCCACCGGGAGCTGGCCGACGAAAGAGATCCACTCGCGCTCGATGGCCGGCCCCTCGACGGTCTCGCCGCCGAGCGGGTTTGGCCGGTCGAGCACGATGAACTCGATGTTCGCCTCGCCGGCCGCCTCCATCCCCTTCACCATCGTGGAGATGTAGGTGTAGGACCGCGAGCCGATGTCCTGCAGGTCAAACACGAGCACGTCCAGCCCGCGGAGCATGGCCGGCGTGGGCTTGCGCGTGGCGCCGTAGAGCGAGAACACGGCCACGCCGGTGAGAGGATCGCGGACGTTTCCGACCGACCGGCCCGCGCCAATCGTGCCGTCGATGCCATGCTCGGGGGCGAAGAGCGCCGCGAGATTCACCCCGCCGCGCCGCATGGCCACGCGCGTCGGCTCGCCCGAGGCGGTGAGCGAGGTCTGGTTGCAGATCAGCCCGACGCGCTTGCCGCGCAGCGCGTCCCAGCCGCGCTCGCGCAGCACGTCCACACCGGGCAGGACTTGGGCGGAGAGCGACGATGCCGTTGCGCCCAGGCCACACAGGAAGACAACGGCCGCGAGCATCCACCCGAAGCACGGCGTGATCATCGCGGGAGAAATCGACCGCCATGAGGGCGTCCGACCGGCCAGGGGACAATCAGGAGATTCAGTAGGCCGCTTGGTAGATCGCCGCAAACTCAGGATTCTTCGGCGGGGGATTGAGAGGGGGATGGTGGTGCGGATCAAGCTGTGCGTTGTAGATGTTTTGCTTGGCTATTTGATACTCGCTTGTGTTATCCGAGCTGTATACATTGTCTCGCATCTTTTCAAAATCCGCGCTGCTCGTGACCGTAAACACCAAGCGCGCCTCGAAGCAAAGTTCGTAGGTGCCAGCCGTCATATCCGTTTCCAAGTAAACCGCTAGGAAGTTCCAGTCACCAAAATTAGGGGGAAGAAGGATTGTGGCCCAGTATTCGAGCAGGTCGCGGAATTTCTTGAGCCCCCGCGGGGCAATTGTCCAATCGGCATATATGGCGTCCATGGAATCCCGCATATAACCCAGCGCATCCTGAGCATACGCGGAATTTAAACCGTTCGTGATGAAGTCGAGAAACCGCGTCTGCCCGTCAGGGCGGTCGGGGAGAACATCTGGGACCACAAGGGGGAAAGTGGTGTGCAGGCCAAGTCGGTTCGTCTTTTTGCCATCGACGCTGTCGGTCAGGAACCAGCCGTTCCAAACGGTGTGCCCGTAATTCCTGCCGTCTCCCGCGGGGGCGGGGATGGAATCATCACCGGCGGACTTGTCTTCGCGTGAGTTGGGGTCGGAGTTCATTGTGCCTTGGGTTGGATTTCATCGCGCAGGGTTTCCCACGCGGGTGAGAGGCTGAAATGGTTGGGAGGCGTGAGGCAAGGCAATTCGAGCAGGCGACGAAGATTTTCTGCCGCTTCCTCGCGGCGGCCGCTCCGCAGCTGCACGAGCGCCAAGCGTTCCAGGTAAAACGCGCCGTCGAAGGCGTCCTTTTCCAGCGGCACTAACGCCACGGCGGCCTGGGCGGCGGCCACGGCCCTCTCGCCCTGGCCGATCCCGGCAAGCGCGAGCGCGTTGACGCCGCGCAGGCGGGCGTCTTCGGGCCGGTGCGCGCAGAGGTCAGAAAGTTGCGCGTGCGCGCGTTCCCAATGCGGTCGCGCCTCGTCGGGCCGGCGAGCCTGGGTCAAAATCTCGGCCTCGACGAGCGCGCGCGGCAGATACTGCAACTGACCGTCCACCAACGTGAAGGAGCTGGCACGCAAACGGGCCAGCGCCTCGTCAAAGCGGCGCTCGTAGAGAAGCAGCCGGATCCAATCCCACACGTAGAGATCCTCGGTGGGCAAACCCGGTGCGCGAGAGGTCAGGTCGGCGCGCATCGGGCCGAGGTCGGCGTGCCAAGCAAGGAACAGCTCGCCCTTGAGCGAGGTGAGCGCGGGATGGCCAGGCATCCGGCTCATGGCTGGCTCAAGCATGCGCCACGCCTCCTCGAATCGGCGCAGGCACTGGAGCGTGTTGATCGCGTTATAATGCGCGATGGGGTCTAGAGGACTGGCCTCGGCGGCGAGGCGGAAGAGGCGCGCGGCCTCGTCCCATTGGCCGCGGCGGCGCTCGACGGAAGCCAGGGCAAAGAGCGCGTCGGCGTGGCCGGGGACCAACTCCAGGGCGCGGCGGAAGTGCGGCAGGGCGCGCGCGTAATCGCGGAAGCCGCGGTAGAAATAATTCCCCATCGCCAGCGAGGCCTCGGGTAGGTCGGGCTGTAGGCGCAACGCCGCTTCCGCGGCGCGGAGCGTGGACGCGAGGCGCTGCTCGGTGCGGTCGCGGCCCCAAAGAAAGAACAGCGAGTGGACTTGCGAGAGCAGCGCGTGGGCCGGGGCGAAGTGCGGATCGGCGGTCACGGCATTCTCCAGTAGGCCCAGAGCCTCGTCGAGGCCACGGCGCGTGCTGCTGGCGTCCATGACGAGGGCGCGGGCCTTGAGGAAAGCTTGGTAAGCGGCGGCGTTGCCGGTAGCCGCGGTGGCCTGGAGGGCCATGCGCTCCTCCGGCGACAGGCTGGCGCGCAGGGTCGAGGCCACCTCTAGCGCCACGCGGCTCTGCATCGCGAAGAGATCGGTGAGAGTGCCGTCGAAGCTCTCGCTCCACGCGGCGGCGGAGCTTTCCGCGTCCACCAACTGCACGGTGACGCGCACCTGCGCGCCCGCGCGGCGCACGCTGCCGAGGAGGAACTTGTCCACGCCCAGGTCGGCGGCGAGGCGGCGCAGGTCCACCGGCGGCCCGCCGGGCTTGGGGCGGTGAGCCATCACCGAGGCGCGAGCGATGACCTTCAGGCCGCGCACTTTGGCAAGCTGCACGAGAATGTCCTCCTGCATGCCGTCGGCCACGTAGCCGTTTTCCGGGTCTGCGGAAAGGTTATCGAAAGGCAGCACGGCGATGCCGGTGCGGGCCAGCGCGTCGATGCGGGTCTTGAGCGCGGCCAGCTCGGGCGCCGGCTCGGCGACGTCCCACGGCTCCTTGGCGGCGGCCTCGGCCAGCTCGATGATCGCCTGGATCACCGGGCGCATCGCGTCGTGGCCGAACGTCACGGCCCCGAGCATGACCTCTTCGGACAGC
>CALMOL010000483.1 GCA_937871685.1 uncultured Verrucomicrobiota bacterium | reverse complement strand
CCTTCGGCGGGTGGCCGCAGTCGGCCGTTCAGCGGCGGCCACCCGAGAAGAAGACACAGGCGGCACGTCCGCATTCGCGGACAGAGCCGCCTCTACAACTCCGCCGCTCGGAAGCGCGCCCCGCCTCAATTCGCTTGCCACTCTGGCCTTCACGGCCATCTTTCCGCCCCGATTTTCCCACCCTATCGTCCAGTGGCCTAGGACAGCGGCCTTTCAAGCCGCGAACACGGGTTCGAATCCCGTTAGGGTGGCCATTTTCAGACGAGCAGCCGCCGCGCCCACTCGGCGGCGTCACGCGCGCCCTCGGGGCCGACGCGAAAGGTCGCCACCGGCACGCCGGCTGGCATCTGCGCAATGGACAGGAGCGAATCCAGGCCGGCCAAGGCGCGAGACTTCACGGGCACGCCGAGCACGGGCAGCGGCGTGAGCGCCGCGGCCATGCCGGGCAAATGGGCTGCGCCGCCCGCCCCGGCGATGATCACCCGGAGACCACGATCGCGGGCCGTGGTCGCGTATTCGTAGAGCAAGGCCGGCGTGCGGTGCGCGCTTACCACGCGGCACTCGCAGGCGATGCCGGCGGCGCGCAGAAACTCCGCGGCCGGCCGCAGCGTCGGCCAGTCCGACGTGGAGCCCATGATGATGCCGACCGTTGCCTGGGTGCGATGCAAGGAGACAGGATTTACGGGATTACAGGATTCACAGGATTAGAAACTGGGTGGTTCGAAAGTCTTTTCGCCAAGCGGCGTGGCCACAAGGTGAACCACCGGATTGGCCGGCCGCGCGCCACAAGATCTCTCTTCTCCATCTCCCACCATTTCCAATCCTGTGAATCCTGTAATCCTGAAAATCCTGTCTCCCGTTGCATCGCGTCGGCAGAAAAGACACTGCCTTGGTCTCTACGGAATCCGCAGCTTCGGGTCGGCCAGGGCGCGCTCGCGGTCGCCGGGGTTGTGCAACTCCCAGTAGGCGCACTTCAGCGCGTGCCGCAGCGTCAGGACGGAGCCCTCCCAAGCACGCCATTCGCGCACGAGATGCGGTGGCTTCGCGTCCACGGAAAAGCGGTCGGTGCCCTGCGCGTGCTTCACCTCGACTTCGAAGCGTCCCTCCCCGCCGCGCTTCCATGAGATCCGCGCGGGCTTGAACTCCAGGTTTCCCCTTTTCGAGGTGATCGTCGTCGGCGCGAGCGGAAACTCGAACGCGCCGCCTTCCTTTCCGAAGTCCAGGCTCCGCACGCGCGCCGGCAGCTCGTCGTAGAAGATCCCGCCACCGGCCGCGTCCTTCACCTCCGCGGTGCCGCGCATCTGGCCTTCCCAATACGTCTCGAACCCGTAGCTCCACGCGTCCTGGCCGGCCTCGCGCGGGCGCGTGGCGACCTTGGAAGTGTTGCCGCACGAGTCGTTCGACGTGAGCGACCACTTCACGAGCCGGGCGTTTTCCGGCGTCCAAAATGACGAGTGCATCTGCTGATACACGTAGAGCCCGGTCGGAACGCGCAGGATCTGGTTGAGCTTGAGCACGGGAGAGGTGCCGGGGCGATTCCAGTCGTCCGCCTTCACGGGCTGCTCCGGGGTGAAGTTTTCCCGCACGAGAATGTGGATCACCTCGGCTGGGTGCTGGAAGCCGTAGCGCGCCTGCGTGCCCTCGTAGATCAGGAACTCTGCCTTGCCGTCGAACCACCACGCGTCGTTGAACCACGCCGAGGTGAACTGCCCGGCCGCGGCTGGCACGAGGCCGGCCGCGCCGACGAGCAAGGTGACGAGGATCTTCATCGCGGCACGCTCGCTTCCTGCTTGCCCGTTGCAATCCCCGGTCGTCGCCGGGAGCTTCCGCCCATGCCGCCGCCCGATGCCGACGTTCCCCCGCGCCCCGGGGCCGAGGAGGCGCTGCGCCGCTCCGAGGAGCGCCACCGCGCGCTCGCCCAGGCCACGGCCGCCATCGTGTGGTCAGCCGCGGCCGACGGCTCCGTGTCCGAGCCGATGCACGGCTGGCGGGAATTCACCGGCCAAGGTTGGGAGGAGGAGAGGGGCATGGGCTGGGCCGCGGCGATTCACCCCGAGGACCGCCCCGCCGCCATGCGCGAGTGGATGGCCGCCGTCCGCGGCCGCCGTGAGCTGCAGCAGGAACACCGCGTGCGCCGCGCCGACGGCGAGTGGCGCTGGATGGCCTCGCGCGGCGTGCCGCTGCTCGACGCGCACGGCGAAATCCGTGAGTGGATCGGCACGCTGTCCGACGTGACCGAACGTCACCTCGTCGGCGCGGCGCTGGCGCGCTCCGAGGAACGATACCGCACGCTGGTGGCCAGCGCCGCGTCCATCGTGTGGGGCGCCACGGCCGATGGCGGCACCGTGCCCGATCTCGCGCCGGCAGCCGGCTGGGAGGAGTTCACCGGCGTGCCGGCCGAGCAATCCTGCGACGACCGTTGGCTGGCGCAGGTTCACCCCGAGGACCGCCCGGCCGCCGCCGCCGCCTGGGCCGAGGCGCGGGAATCCGGCGAGCCGATGCACACGGAGTATCGCCTGCGCCGCCACGATGGGGAGTGGCGCCAGGTCAGCGTGCGCGGCTTTCCTTTGCGCGGCTCGGAAGGCGCCGTGCGCGAGTGGATCGGCACCATCGCGGATATCCACGAGCGCCGCGCGGCCGAGGAGGCCCTGCGCGAGAGCGAGGCGCGGCGGCGCTTCGCGCTCGAGGCCGCCGAGATCGGCGAGTGGGAGCTGGACCTTTCCGGCGGCCAGGCCGAGCGCTCGCTGCGGCACGACCAGATCTTCGGCTACCCCGAGCGACTGCCGGAATGGACCTACGAGCGCTTCCTCGAGCACGTCCACCCGGAGGACCACGCCGACGTGGACGATGGATTCCGCCAGGCGCTGGCCACCGCGGGCGCGTGGGACTTCGAGTGCCGCATCCGCCGCGCGGATGGCGCCGAGCGCTGGATATGGGGCTACGGCTCGCATCGCCTGGACGAGTCCGGCCGCCCCACGCGCATGGTCGGCCTCATGCTGGACATCACCGCTCGCAAGCAATCCGAGGAGGCGCTCCGCGCGCAGACCGACGCCTTGCGCGAGGCCGACCGCCGCAAGGACGAGTTCCTCGCGATGCTCGCCCACGAACTGCGCAACCCGCTCGCCTCCGTGGGCAACGCCGTTTCCCTGCTGCGCACCGACGCCTCCGAGGAGCACCGCTCCTGGGCCGCCGGCGTGCTCGAGCGCCAGACCGCGCAGCTCGCGCGGCTCATCGACGACCTGCTCGACGTCTCGCGCATCACCCGCGGCAAGATCGCCCTGCGCCGCGAGTGCCTCTCGGTGGCCGCCGCGCTGGATCACGCCGCCGTCTCGGTGCGCCCGCTGAGGCTGGAGCGCGGCCACGAGCTGCTGTGCGACTACCCCCGCGGCGCGCTGTGGGTGGAGGCCGATCCCACGCGCCTCGAGCAGATCGTCCTCAACCTTCTCTCCAATGCCGCCAAATACACCCCGCCTGGCGGCCGCATCGAGCTGCGCGCCGCGCGCTCCGGGCCGGACGTGGCGGTGGACGTGCGCGACAACGGCCTCGGCCTCACCGCGGAGCAGGCCACCGCGATGTTCGAGCTGTTCGCGCAGGGCGAGCGCACCGCCGCGCGCACCGAGGGAGGCCTCGGCATCGGCCTCACGG
>CALMOL010000482.1 GCA_937871685.1 uncultured Verrucomicrobiota bacterium | reverse complement strand
ACGCTTGCCACCGCCCTCCAAAACGCCGCGGGCCATCCGCCAGCCGCCGCCCGCGGGTGCGACCACCTGAATCGAAAACGCTCTAGGAAGACTTTCTGCCATCCTCCATTCTCTCGGCTCCTTTTCCCCCATGCCCTGCCCACGCCTCCTCCTCTTTGACATCGACGGCACCCTGATCCTCACGGACCGAGCCGGCGTGGTCGCCTTTGGCGAGGCCTTGCAAGAGACCTTTGGGCACGAAGACGACCTCGCCCACGTCGATTTCGCCGGCGCGACGGACACGGGCATCGTGGCGCAGCTTTTCAAGCATCACGGGATCACGGAGGGGGACGAGCCCCGGCAACGCTTCCATGCCGCTTACGTGGCGCGGCTCGCTCACCAGCTTCCCCGGCGCCGCGGCCGCGTGCTCCCTGGCGTGCGCGAGTTGCTCGATGCCTTGCGCGCGCGCGCCGACGAGGCCCTGCCCGCGCTTCTCACCGGCAATTTCGCCGAGGGCGCGCGCCTCAAGCTCTCGCACTTCGGCCTCGCCGAATACTTCGCCTTCGGCGCTTACGCCGACGACTCGCCTGATCGCAATCTTCTTGGGCCCGTGGCCCTGGAGCGCGCCCGCCGGCACCGTCCCGAAGGCCGCTGGGATGATCCGGCGCGTGACCTCGTCATCATCGGCGACACTCCCAAGGACATCGCCTGCGCCCGCGCCGCCGGCGCGTCCGTGCTGGCGGTGGCCACGGGCAAGTTTTCGGAACGCGAGCTGTGCGACCACGGCGCCGACCACGTCCTGCCGGACCTCGCGGACACGGGGCGAGTCCTGGAGATCTTGCTGCCGCCCGGCCGCGGCTGACGCAGACGAGCCGCGGCCCGTCCGGCGGAACTTGCGCGTGTGTGGCCCGTCGCTTGCGCGGGGGGGACGCGCGGGGCAGCCTTCGCGCGTTGAACCCCTCCGCTGCCCCCGCCCTCGCCGCGTCGCCGGCCGCCGCTGCGCCCTCGGTCGTGGAGGCCACCACCACGCCGCCGGACCGCCCGCGCATCCTCATCTGCGACGACCAGCCCGACGTGCGCCAGGCGCTGCGCCTCCTGCTCAAGTGCGAGGGCTACGCCACGGAAATGGTCGAGTCGCCCGCGCAGGCCATCGAGGCGGTGCGCGCGCGCAAGTTCGCCGCCGTGCTCTTCGACCTCAACTACACGCGCGACACCACCTCCGGCCGCGAGGGGCTGGAGGCGCTGCCGCACCTGCTCGCGCTCGACCGCGACTTGCCCGTGGTGGTAATGACGGCCTGGGGATCCATCGACCTCGCCGTGGACGCGATGCGGCGCGGCGCGCGCGACTTCATCTCCAAGCCCTGGGACAACGACAAGCTTCTCAAGCTCATCGAGACCCAGGTGCGCTTTCGCGACGTGCTGCGCCAGCCCGCGCCCGTCCCGCTGGTGCCCGAGCCGGCCGTCTCCCAAACGGCGATGCGCCGCGAGGCCGCGGCCAGCGCCCTGCGCGAGGAGCTGGAGGGCGCGGCGAACTACATCCGCGCGCTGCTGCCCGCGCCGCAGGAGCGCCCCTTCCGCATCGACTGGCGCTTCGTGCCCTTCTCGGCCGTGGGCGGCGATGCCTTTGGCTACCACTGGCTCGACGCCGAGCACTTCGCCATCTACCTGCTCGACGTGTGCGGCCACGGCGTGCCCGCCGCGCTCCTCTCGGCCACCGCGCTGAAGGTGCTCGCCGCCGGTGCGCTGCCCGCGGTGGATTTCCGCGACCCCGGCTCGGTGCTCACCGCCATGAACGACCGCTTCCTCATGCGCGACCAGGCCAACCTGTATTTCACGGTCTGGTATGGCGTGTGGCAGCCCGGCGCCCGCCGCCTGCGCTACGCCTGCGCGGGGCACCCGCCGGCCGTGATGACCGCGGCCGGGAAGACGGTGCTGCTCGGCGCGCGCGGCCTCGTGCTCGGCGCGCGCGCGGGCAAGGTGTATGCGACGCACGCCATCGAGGACGTGCCGGCCGGCGCACAGCTCTTCGTGTATTCGGACGGCATTTATGAGTTGCTCCAGCCCGACGGGAAGATGTGGCAGCACGAGGATTTCGTGGAGCGCCTCCTCGAGTTGGAGCGGGCTGACCCCACCGCGCTCGACCGTCTGCTTGACACCGTGCGCTCCGTGCGCGGCGGCGAGGCGCCGGACGACGACCTCTCGATCGTGCGCTTCGCGCTTTGAATCATTTGCCGCAGAGGCGCAGAGGGCGCAGAGGCCGGATGGGATCAGCACTCGACGACGGAAATCGGGGCGCAAAGGCTGCCCGGAGACCGCCAGGGGTCTTCCCCTCCGCAGGCAATTGCCCCTCTGCGTTCTCCGCGCCTCCGCGGCAAATCCAGGGAAGGCGCTCGCTTTCCGCTTGATCCCGGCTCCCAGTTGCCTGTTTTCTGTTGCCAATGCCCGGCTCCCCTCCCGCGCTTGCTCTCCAAGTCGGCAACTCGTTCGCCGAGGTCGCGCGCGCCATTGAGCAAACCGTCGGCCGGCTGCGCGACGAGGGAGCATCCAAGCACGCGCTCTTCGTGGCCGAGTTGGCGCTGGAGGAGCTGCTCACCAACGTGGTGAAGTATTCCGGCTCTTCCGGCGCCGCGGCGGGCGTGGAGTTGCGCCTGCCCGACGACCGCGTGGAGCTGCGCGTCACCGACCACGGGCAGCCCTTCGACCCGTGGTCGCGCGTGCCGGCCGCCGCGCCCAAGGTCCACCCCCGGCCGCTCGGCGGGCAGGGGCTGATGCTCGTGAAAAAATTCTGCGAGCGCACCGACTACACCCGCGACGGCGCGTGCAACGTCGTGACGGTGGTCTTCCCCCGGCAAGGCGAGGCATGAATGAGCCGCTGCGGGGCAGAATTTTCCCTCGATCCGCCCGGCCATTGTGCTAGAAACCCGTC
>CALMOL010000481.1 GCA_937871685.1 uncultured Verrucomicrobiota bacterium | reverse complement strand
AATCGCCAAAAGCACGCCCCTTGCCCAGATTGCAAGAAAAGCGACCGTTTGGTATGAGATGAGGAGAGGTGGGATCCTCCCTGAAACGAGCCAAAGGGTGGAGGGAATCCGGTCACTCGCGGGTCGATTCCGTCCGTCGGCGGAAGGATTTCATCCGTTCTTGGCTCCCGTCCAGGAAACCTCGGCCCAGGTTCACCCGTCGGCGAACGGCACTGCCTCCTTAGCGCAAGAACAGGAGGATCAGCAAGCCGGCCGCGATTCGATACCACCCGAAGGCCGTAAAGGTGTGCGTGCGGACGTAGCCCAGCAACCACTTCACCACCACGAAGGACACCAGGGCGGCCACCACGAAGCCAAGTCCCACCATCGTCCAGTCCTCGGGTGGCGCGCCGGCCTCGGGATGACGCAAGGCCTTGAAAATCTTCCACCCGCTTGCCGCCAGCATCGTGGGGATGCCGACAAGGAAGGAGAACTCCGTCGCCGCCGGCCGGGCAAGGCCCAGCATCAGCATCAGCAGGATCGTGGTGCCCGAGCGCGAGGAGCCGGGAAACACCGCCGCGATCAACTGCCCCAGCCCCACCACCACGGCGATCGTCCAGGTGATCTCCGCCGCATCTCCCCGGCCGCTCCGGCCCAGCCACCATTCCACCGCCACGAACAGCACGCCGCCGATCAGCAGCGCCCAGCCGATGGGCAGCGCCTCCTCCGGCAGCTTGAAGTGCCGCTTTTCAAGGATCAGGCCCCCGATGCCCGTGATGACGAAGGCCGTCGTCAGCTTGACCCAGTAGTTGCGCACCTCCGGCCGGTGCAGGCCGTGGAAAAGCTGCGAGATGCGATCGGGAAACAACGGCAGCACCGCGAGCACCGCGCCGGCTTGGATCACCACGATGAACAGATCGCTCTCGTGCAGCTTGAAGAGCTTCTCGGCGATGAGCATGTGTCCCGTCGAGGACACCGGCAGAAACTCGGTGATGCCCTCGATGATCCCGAGGATGATGATGGCGAGCCAGTGAGGAAGCATGGGTGCGAGGGCGCGGAGGATAGCGTCGGACGCGCCGCGTCCAAATGGAAAGAGACAGACCGAGAGGATGGAGCCGAGCGGAACGAGACGGCTCAGCGGAAGGGAGCAACATGGCAGGGCGGTTTCTGGCCGATGGAACCGTGGAGGACGCGCGGTGCCTCGCCACCTTCCCGCCTCCGTCGCTCACCCGTCCCCTGCCATCCTCCATCCTCTCGGCTTCTCCTCGGTCCTTCCCCGCCTCACTTGCGTAAATCGTCCCGGCACCGCGGTTTGGCGTTGCGGCGATCTTCGGCGCTCCTTTCCTCAATCGCATGCGACCCGTCCTCCCCGCGCTGTTCCTCTCCGCCGCGCTTGCCGCCCTCGCTTTCGCCGAGGCGCCGCCCGCCACCGGCCTGCCGCCGGTGATCCCGCGCGACCTGATCTTCGGCAATCCCGAGCGCTCCTCCCCGCAGCTTTCCCCGGATGGCGCGCGCCTCGCCTGGCTCGCGCCGGATCCGAAGAACGTCCTCCAGGTCTGGGTCCAGACCGTCGGCAAGGACGACGCCAAGGTCGTCACCGCCGACAAGAAGCGCGGCATCCGCTCCTACCAATGGGCCTGGGACAACCGCACGCTCCTCTACAACCAGGACAACGACGGCGACGAGAACTTCCACGTCTTCGGCGTGGATCTTTCTTCCGGCCTCGTGCGTGATCTCACGCCCTTCCCCGGCGCGCGCGCCTCGGTGGTGGCCGCCGAGCGGAAGTTCCCCGGCGAGATCCTCGTCTCGGCCAACGCCCGCGACCGCACCGTCTTCGACGTGTATCGCTGCAACCTCGAGACCGGCGCCCTCGTGCTCGACACCAAGAACCCCGGCGACGTGTCCGGCTGGGAGGCCGACGCCGACTTCAAGGTCCGCCTCGCGCAGGTCGCCCTGCCGGACGGCGGCACCGAGCTGCGCGTGCGCGCCACGCCGCAGGACGAGTGGAAATCCTTCCTCAAGGTTTCCCGCGACGAGATCCTCAACGCCATCGGCTTCAACGCCGCGGGCGACGCGCTCTACCTCCAGTCCTCGCTCGGGCGCGACACCGCCGCCCTCGTCTCGCGCCCGCTGGCCGGCGGCGCGGACACCCTCATCGCCGCCTCCGACGAGGTGGACGCCGAGCACGCCGAGATCAACCCCGACTCGCGCCGCGTCGAGGCCGTCGCCTTCGCCCCCGGCCGCATGGAATGGAAGGTCGTGGACCCCGCCGTGCAGGCCGACTTCGACGGCATCAAGAAGCTCTACGACGGCGACTTCACGATCAACTCCCGCACCGCGGCCGACGACGTGTGGCTCGTCGCCTTCGTCTCCGACAAGGCCCCCGTGCGCTACTACCGCTGGGACCGGAAAAAGAAGGCCGGCGAGTTCCTCTTCTCCGCCCGCCCAAAGCTGGACGGCACCACCTTTGCGCAGACCAAGCCCATCGTCATCACCACGCGCGACGGCTTGAAAATGCACGCCTACCTCACGCTGCCGCCGGGCGTCCCGGCCAAGGGACTGCCCATGGTGCTGAATCCGCACGGCGGCCCGTGGGCGCGCGACGTGTGGGGCTTCAATCCCACCGCCCAGTGGCTCGCCAACCGCGGCTACGCCGTGCTCCAGCCCAACTTCCGCGGCTCCACCGGCTACGGGAAAAAGTTCCTCAACGCCGGCAACAAGCAGTGGGGCCTCAAGATGCACGACGATCTCATCGACTGCGTGAACTGGTCCGTGAAGGAAGGCGTCGCCGACGCCAAGCGCATCGGCATCATGGGCGGCTCCTACGGCGGCTACTGCGCGCTGGCCGGCGTGACCTACACGCCCGAGACCTTCGCCTGCTCCGTGGACATCGTCGGCCCGTCGAACCTCAAGACGCTCATCGGCTCGATCCCGCCGTATTGGAAGCCCATCCGCTCCATGTTCGACGTGCGCATGGGCAACGTGGACGATCCCGCCGACGCCGAGCTGATCCGCAAGGCCTCCCCGCTGACCTACGCCGACAAGATCGTGCGCCCGCTCCTCATCGGCCAGGGCGCCAACGACCCGCGCGTCAACCAGGCCGAGAGCGAGCAGATCGTGGCCGCCATCGAGAAGAACAAGGGCTCCGCCGTGTATGTGCTCTACCCCGACGAGGGCCACGGCTTCGCGCGCCCCGAGAACCGGCTCGACTTCAACGCCCGCACCGAGCAATTCCTCGCCGCCCACCTCGGCGGCCGCCTGGAGCCGCTCAAGGCCGACAAGGTCCCCGGCTCCACCGCCATCGTGCGCGTGGTCGGCGACACGACGAAGAAGGTGCCGTAACACCCAGCACTCGCCGCCGCGCACCCATCCGCCTTTGTAGAGGCGGCTCTGTCCGCGAATGCAGACGTGCCGCCTCAAATTTTCTTCCTGGGTGCCGCCAACGAGCTGCCCATGCAGCGTCCACCCGGAACGAAACCACGGGCGGCACGTCTGCATTCGCGGACAGAGCCGCCTCTACAACGCCCGCCCCTGACACGCGCCGGGGGGTTTCCATCCGGCGGCTGGCCTGCCAAGATTCCCGCCCGCCGATGTTTGCCGTGCCGTTCCTTCTCGCCGATGCGCTTGCCTTTGCGCATCCGGAGCGGCTTTGGCTGCTCCTCGTGCTGCCGGCCTTGGCCCTTCTCTTCGGCTGGGCGGAGCGCCAGAGCGCGCGGCGGCTCGCGGGCTTGGCCTCGCCGCGCCTGCGCGGGCAGTTGCTGCGCGGCGCTTCGCCGGGCCGGCGAAGGGTGCGCTTCGGCTTGATGCTCGCGGCGCTCGGCTGCCTCCTGCTCGCGATCGCGCGGCCGCAGTGGGGATTCGACCGCCAGGAGATCAAGCGCCGCGGCCTGGACATCATCCTGGCCTTCGACGTGTCGAAGTCGATGCTCGCCAACGACCTGGAGCCCACGCGCCTCGCGCGCGCCAAGCTCGCCTCTCAGGATCTCCTCGCGCTCTGCCAGGGCGACCGCGTGGGCCTCGTCGCCTTTGCTGGGCGGGCGTTCCTCATGGCGCCGCTCACCATCGACCACGGCGCGGTGCTCAATTCCCTCGCCGAACTCGACACCGACATCATCCCCCGTGGCGGCACCAACCTCGCCGAGGCCATCGATCTTTCGCTGGAGGCCTTCGGCAAGGGCGAGGGCTCGGATCGCGCGATCATTTTCCTTACCGACGGCGAGGAGCTCGAGGCCGATGCCTTGGCCAAGACCCGCGCCGCTCGCGAGGCCAACGTCCATGTCTTCTGCATCGGCGTCGGTTCCGCCGAAGGCTCGCTCATCCCTTTGCCCGGCGGCGCCTTCGTGCGCGACCGCTCCGGGCAGATGGTCCGCTCTCGGCTCGACGAGGATCGCCTGCGCCAGGTCGCCTCGACCGGCGGCGGCACCTATGTCCGGCTCGGCAGCGGGCCTCGCGTGATCGAGGACCTTTGGCGCGATGGCCTTGCGAAGCTCCAGGCCGGAGAAAAGGAAACGCAGACGACCATGCGCGCCGTGGACCGCTTCCAGTGGGCGATCGGCGCCGGAGTCTTGTTCCTCGCCGCCGGCCTGCTCGTTTCCGAGC
>CALMOL010000480.1 GCA_937871685.1 uncultured Verrucomicrobiota bacterium | reverse complement strand
GTGATGCCGGGGCGCATTTGGGCGCGCAGCGCGGCGAAGCCCGCCGCGGTGGCCTCGGCCGCGCGGCGCAGGAGGGCCACCTCGGCCGCGTCCTTGGGCCGGCGCGCGGCGGCGAGCTTCTCGCGCGTGGAAACGGCGCGCGCCTCGTCGCCCCGCACGCCGCGCAGGAGCGCGCCGAGGATGATGATCGTCAGGCCGCGGCGGGCCGTCAGCCCTCGCTCCAGGCGGGCGAAGGACTCGCCTGCCGGCTGCTCGCGCGCTTCCCACACGCGCTCGCGCCCGCCCTTCGCCTTGACGGCCAACTCCCACACGCGCTCCGCCTCGGTCACGTCCGGCACGAAGGAGGTCCATCCTTTCGCCGGGCCCTTCTTCGCGTCGAAGGCCACCACGCCGCCGGGGCACTCGCTGCCGGCGAGGTAGAAGTATTCCGAGTGCGCGCGGAAGGGGTAGTGCTGGTCCGTGTTCTCGGGCAGCGGCACCGGCTCGCCCGCGCCGACGAGGAGGACCTCGTCGGTGAGGGCTAGCTCGCGAGCGACGCGCGCGCGGCGGGATTGCAGGGTGTCGGAATCGAAGGCGGCGAAATTCATGGGCAGGAGATTATGAGCTGAGCATTCCACGGAGCAGCGGCCGCCACCACGGGATGCCGACGAGAATGGCGAGAAGGGAAAGCGCGCTCCAAAGCAGCAGGCGCGCGAACTTCTTCCGGTCGTCCGTGGCCGCGCGCACGCGCGCCGCGCCGATGTGGGCCAGGGCGACGGCGACCAGCATGGTCAGGGAATGCTCCACCGAGAAGAAGCGCGGCTCGTGCTGCTTCATCGCCAGGGAGAAGTTCATCCAGGCCGAGCGGATGATCGGGCTGGCCGCATACAGCAGCAGGCCGAGGAGGAGCTGGATGTCCACGGCGCCCACATACAGGCTGCGCGCCCGGTCGCCCCACGGCGCGAAGGGCTGCCCGCGCACGCGGCCGGTCACGGCCCAGGCCAGCGAGAAGACCGCGGCCAGCAGCACGACCCAGCGCCACAGGCTGTGGATGGTCAGCAGCAGGGAGTAGTTCTCGGCGAGCATCGTGTCTTCCGGTCCTCAGGGAGCTTTCGCCGCGCCGCTGGCAATCTTCCCCGCGTCGTCGTCCTCGAGGAAGTCGAACATGTTGCGCTCGACCGGCACGTTCGGGCCGTAAAAGCTCTCGAAGATCGGCCTCAGATCGGGGGGAATGTCCGCCACGCGGGCGCCTTCGAGCCGTGCATTGAGGCGCAAGCTCGTGGGCTCGTCCAAGCCCGGCATGACCTTTTCCGCCACCGCCCCGTCGTCCGGCGCGGCCGCGACGATCGCCCGGAACTCGGGCGCGCCGAGGCCGAGCTTGTAGAAGACCATCCCGGAGAAACCCACGCCGATTTGGTATTGGCCGGCGCGGCCGCCGGGGAGCTGCGCGCGGGCGATGTCGATCATGCGCGGGAGCATGCACAGTCCGCGGAGGGTGGCGCGCGGCGAGCGTGGCGGCGCCTGGGTGAGGTCGAGCGGGTCCATGCGCCGAGCAAAGCACGCCTTCGCCCGCGACGCACGCCCAGCGCCTGGCGGGATGGCCCGCCGTCGCCTACGATTGGGCCCTTGTGAGACGCCTCGTCGAGATCCGTTCCTACCAGCTCCAGCCGGGCGCCGGCGCGCGGCT
This sequence comes from uncultured Verrucomicrobiota bacterium, assembly GCA_937871685.1. Lineage (GTDB taxonomy): Bacteria > Verrucomicrobiota > Verrucomicrobiia > Chthoniobacterales > SZAS-18 > SZAS-18. The sequence goes on along the minus strand of CALMOL010000480.1, from coordinate 8,729 downwards.
TCACGAGTTGTTCGTGACGCGGGCGTTGCCGATGCTTCGCGAGGCGCGGGTGGACGTGGTGGCGCACGGCCCCTCGCTCCACGATGCCGACGCGTATTTCCTCGCGCGCGCCTACGATGACCTCGCGCACCGGCAATCCTCGCAGGACGCCTTCTACGGCAGCGACGCGTGGCGCCAGGGGCCACGCGAGGAAATCCTCGCGCTCATCCAGGTTTACACGGACGCGGTGATCTGGTTGTCGGCAGAGGGTGTTGAGGCGATGCGCCGGACAACGAGCATTGCCGCCTGATATAAAGCACCATCGCGCGCGTGGCTTTGGGGCCGCGTCAGCGGCGGTTCGAACGTAGCCCCGCGCTTCAGCGCGGGGAACCGGCCCCACCCGCGAATCTCGTCGCGTCAGCGACGGCTGAACGCATCCGGCCAAGCGCGTTCAAGCGTCGCTGACGCGACGCAGACTGCTTGGGACAGCCAACCCCGCGCCGAAGCGCGGGGCTACGTTCGGATCGCCGCTGACGCGGCTGCGTCTGCTGCATTCCACTGCGCGTTGGCACGAGCCGCCGATCCCGGTAAGACCAATGATGAGCCGGTAGGCAGCTAATCGCCTTCTTGCCTTCAGCGCTCGGCTGGGAAGTAGGAGTCCGTCTGGAATCGCTCGCGGAAGTAGCGGTCCTGCCAGCCGGGGCTCAGCTCGTCGAGCAGCAGGCCCTCGCCGGCGCCCACGGCGTAGAAGGCGTTGCGCTCATCGTCGGCCAGCTTGGCGTCGAGCAGCCGGGCGAGAATGCCTTCCTCCAGCGAGGTCGCCACGCGCTCGTAGGAGGTGAAGTCCGGCAGTGCCTTGAATTCCGCACCGGGCGGCGCCTTCGCGGCGGCGAGCCGGGCCACGCGGCATTCGGTGTAGCGCGCCAAGCCCTCCTGCCACAATTGCAGGGAGAAGTATCGGTAATCTTTCTCCGAGAGCAGCTTTTTGAAATCCTGCTTCGCCTGGAGGTAAGCCGCGGCCGCGGCGCGGAAGTCGGCCTTCCCCCGCGCCCGCAAGGCCACGGCGAGCCGGCGGCTCATCGCGGAGAACTGCTCCGCCACGGCGGGCGCCTTGTAGGGAAACGGATAATTCAGCATCCACATGCCCGTCTGGTCGTCGCCGCTCAGGCCCAGCGAGTTCACATCCTGGAAGTAGCCGGGTCGCGACTGCTGGAGCTGGTGAAAATGCTCGTGCAGCACCGTGAGCACCCAGGGCGTCGAAGTTTTGACGAAGGTGCTCTCCGCCTGGCCGACGACGATGGTGGACGTGCCTTCAAAGGGGAAGGTCGCCAGCATTCCCGGCGACAGCGTGCGCGTTCGGGAAAGCACGCCGCCCTCGCCGCGGAAATCCGCCGGCGGCTTGGGATGCCGCAGCAGGAACTCGCGCTCCGGCGTGATGAGGAGCACCGCGAAGGGCGCCGCGCTCCAGCCCTTCCAGACTTCCTCGCCCAGCTCGGCGGCCAGCCGCGCGGCCTCGTCCAGGCGGATCTCGTCTGTCCTCGGCAGGGGAAGCTTCTCCTCCGCCCAAACCACCTGCAAGGGCAGAAGGGCGAGAGCGGCAAGCAGCACAATCTTGGGCAAGGATTTCATGCGGGAACGGGAAGGGGAACACGGAGGTCCAATCTGGAGTGGCTCGGCACGTTTTTCGCTTCGAGAAGTCGGCGCAGCCAAGGCACTGAGCGACTCGGCAGCGTTAGACTCCATCCAGATGGCGGGCCGCGCCTCATTCCGAAATTGCAGATCGCGGCCGGCTGGGAGCCTCCGAGAGACGCCCGGCACCCGCGGACGGATCGATCTGATCGCCGGGCCGGCGAATTGCGCCCGCGCGCCCGCAATTTCACCCTTCCGACCGATGAAATCAGTCGGTCCTCCGAGCGTTTTGCTAGGTCCTTGGAGAGCCGCCAAGGCTCGTTGGACGGAATCGCCCTGAGCCCCCTTCTGGCTCGTGCTGACGGCGGGGCGATGAAGGAGGCAACGGCGCGAGAAAAGCCGCGCCGGGGACACTGCTCTCCAAAACCTGCGAGCCGCCCTCGCCTTGATCACTCGAGAGGCGCATTTTCCCGGGCGGGGAGGAGCCGCGAGGGCCAGCCGACTCGCACCAGCGTCTCGTCCGGGTCCGACAGCGCGAACTCGCGCATGCCCCAGGGCTTGTCCTCCGCCGCGCACCCCATCTCGGCCGCCAGCTCGTCCACGTTCTCGACGGAGAGGTAGAGCCCGAAGGGATTGCGGCCGGGAACCAGCCAGCCTTCGACGGCGGGCTGGAGGTGCAGCTCGCCGCCGCGCCCGTCGGCCAGCATGCGGTAATCGTCCGGCCCGGAGCGGTGCGTGAAGCCGAGCCGGCGGTAAAACGCCTCGCTGCGATCCAGGTCGTTGCAGGGCAGGACCGCGGTGAGGCGGCGCGAGGGTTCCATCACGGGACAGCGGGCACGGAAAACACGAAAAGGCTGCCTTCTCCCGGCTGGCTTTGCACCCGGATGCGACCGCCGTGCGCCTCGACCACGCGCCGGCAGAAAGCCAGCCCCAGGCCGGTGGAACCGGGCGTCGTGCCCGTGCCATCCACGCGGTAGCCCTCGTCAAACACGCGGTCGTGGTGCTCGGGGGCGAGGCCGATTCCGGTGTCGCGGACCGAGAAGCGCACCGCCGCCGGACTTTCATCCGCCGCGGTCTCGTCCGCCGCGGCGATGGTCACCTCGCCGCCCACCGGGGTGAACTTCACGGCGTTGGCGAGCAGGTTCACCAGCACGCGCGTGAGCTTGTCGCGGTCCGCCCGCAGCGGCCGCGCGCCGTTCCCCGCCCGGCGGATGGCGAGGCGCCTCTCGCGCGCCAGCGAGGCGATCTGGCCGATGGCAGCCTCGATCAGCTCGGCGGGCCGGCACTCCGTGCGGTGGAGGGCTTCTTCGCCGCGGTGGTCGAGATTTCCGATGTCGAGCATCCGGTCCACCAGCGCCGTGAGCGCCTCGGCGCTGCCCTTCGCGAGGTCCAGGCACTCGGCTTGGTCGGCGTTGAGCTCGCCCAGCTCGCGCACGGCCTGTAGGCTCAGCAGCATGGCCTGGAGCGGCGTGCGCAGATCATGGGTGCGCCATCGGCTGGACTGCGCGCGGCCGGCTTCCGCCTCCCGGATCCGGGCGAAGTCCGCCTCCATCCGGCGCACGGCGGCGCGCAGCGTCAGCTCGCTCGTCACCTGCGCGGCCAAGGTCTGGAGCAGGGCCACGTCCTCCTCCGTCCAGCGTCGCGGCTCGTGGTCGATGGCGCAGAAGGCGCCCAGGGCGCGGCCCTCGGGGTCAAGGAGCGGCACGCCCGCGTAGGCGATGACCTTCTTCTCGGCGACGACCGGGTTGTCGCACACCAGCGGGTGCCGGCGCGTGTCCTCGATGACGAGCGGCTCGCGGCGGGCCGCGACGTGCTGGCAGATGGAGTGCGAGAGCGGCGTCTCGCGCACGTCCTCCAGCGGGCCGAAGACCACCTTGCGGCCGCGGAACACCTGCCGCTCCGGCTCCACGAAGGACACCAGCGCCACCGGCACGCGGAGAACCCTTGCCGCAAGGGTCGCGAGCCGATCAAACAGGGGCTCGGGTTTTTCGGTGGAAGGCGGCAGGGGCGCGTCCTGGGTCATCGAGGGCCAGCGGTGGCGAGGTCGGCACCGACGATGGCACGTCGCCCAGAGTTCCGCGCGACTTTCCTTTCTGCGCCGGCGCGGAGCAGGCCGTCGCCCTCACGCGGCGGGCGGTCCGCCCGCTGGGCGGGAAACCGTCGAGCGGGGCCGGCTAGGCGGCAGGCCGAGCCGGCGGCGCAGAGCGAGGAAGGCCGGTCGCGCAGGCCGTTCTCAGCGCCCAAACTTGTCGTAATACTCGGCCGCGTAGGTCTCGAAGCGCTTGATCAGCGCCTCGTTCTTCTTTTCGATCGGGGTGAGCTGGGCGGCGACGTCCATGGACATCGGCATATACCAGTCCTTGTCGTCGAAATACTCGCGGATGTCCCGCTTCTTGAACGAGTAGCCATGGCGCGCGTAGATCTCGGAGCGCATCACGCGCAACCCGTGCTGCGAAGACTCTTCCAAGTCCGCCTTGGCCAGCAGCTTGGTGGAGGACTGCGGGTAATCGCCCACGGTCGGATCGTAGCGGAAGACGCGGCGCGCGAGCCGATAGTGCTTGGTCTCGAGCTTCTTGTCGTAGGGCTGCCACCATCCGAGGATGGCGGAGGCGTCCGGCTCGACGCGGAACTGGAAGACGCCGTCGTTCTTGTCGTCGCCCGGCTCCCGCGCCACCACGATCATGATTCCGTCCTCGCGCCGGGTGCTGCTGCCGCTGAACGCACGCTCGTTGCCGGCCACGATGGAGTAGCCCAGCACCGAGGTGCCGACCACCTTCTCGATGCGGATCGTGATCTTGTTCTTGCCGAATGCGCCGGTGTAGTGGCCGACGACTTTAGCGGCGTCCTGGTCCACCTGCGGCGCGTCGGCGCCGGCGGCGCGGGGATCGAGGGGGACCGGCGGCACGGGATCGGAGCCGAGCAGGAGCGGGGAAACGACCACCGCCGCGGCGGCCGAGAGGACGAGGACGGGAAGGATGATCTTCATGGGGGGAAGAACTTTGCTTATGTTGGCGGCATGCACGCGCCCCGTCAAAGCCCCCCGCCGGCGCCGCGGGCCGGGTGGCGCGTCGCCGCGCGCTGGGCGGCCTACGGCGCGCTGGCGTGGTTCACTTGGCTGCTGCTGCGGATCACGCTGCAATACTGGCCGATCGACGACGACGTGGCCTTCCTCCGCGTCAAGCAGGACGTGATCGATATCCTCCCGTGGAAGGTCGCGTTCTTCGTCCACGTCTTCACGAGCGTGCTCGTGCTGCTGGCCGGCTTCACGCAGTTCGCGCCCGCGCTGCTGCGCCGGCGGCCGCGCTGGCACCGCTGGCTGGGCCGCGCGTATGTGGCGAACGTCCTCCTCGTCACGGGGCCGGCCTCGCTCGTGATGGGCTTCCTGGCGAATGGCGGCCCGCTCTCGCGCGTGGCCTTCGTGCTGCTCGCCGTGCTGTGGATCTGGACGACGTGGCGCGCCTACGCCGCGGTGCGCGCCCGCGATTTCCACGCCCACCGCGAATGGATGATCCGGTCCTATGCGCTCACGCTCTCGGCCGTGACGCTGCGCGCTTGGAAATACGGGATCGTCCTCCTCTTCGCGCCGGGGCCGATGACCGTTTATCGCCTCGTCGCGTGGCTCGGCTGGACGGTGAATCTCGCCGTCGCGGAATGGTGGATCTGGCGCACGCGCCGGCTTCGCGTGGCGCTGAGCGCGCCGCCACCCGAGAAGCGGCCCGCAACCGGTCAGGCAACACGGGGCGACACCCTGCCGCGCGCGTCAGCGAGCCTTCCGCAAAGCGCGCGCCGAGGCGAGTCCCTGCGCTAGGCAGCGCGTGATGCGGCCAGCGATCTCTTCGCTGGGATCGAGGTCTGGATCATAGATCGTCAATTCCAACCCAACGCACCCGCGCGTGGCGAGGAGGTGCCCAAGCAATTCGCCGAGCAGGGCGAAGGATGGACCGCCCGGCTCGGGGCAATCGGCGGCCGGCATCTCGGACGCGTCCACCACGTCGAGGTCGAGGTGAGTCCAGAACCCATCCGTTCCTCGCGTGACCGTCTTCAGCGCCGCCGCGGCGGCGGCGGCCGGGCCGACTCGGATCCACTCCGCGCTTGTCGTTGTCGCGATGCCGTGTCGGGCCAATTCGTCCAGATGATCGTCGCCCGGTCGCACGCCGACGACATGCACGTCCTCGTCGCGGATGCACGGTTCCTCCCCGCCAAGCTGGATCAGGCGCGCATCACCCCGGCCGGTCACGATGGCCAAGTCTTCTCCCGCCACCGCGCGCATCTCGGGCGTGTTCCCCGGGTGGCGGAAGTCGCTGTGCGCATCAAGGAACACGAGGCCATGCCGGCCGCGCCGCCTCAGCGCGAGAGCATTGCCGAGCAGGATGGAGCAATCACCGCCGAGCACCACGGGGAAATCCCCGTTCGCGAGCACCGACCCCACGCGATCGGCGAGCCGCGCGGAATACTCCGCGATGGCGGCGGCGTTGCGCGTCCCGCTGCCCGGCTGCCAGTGCGGCCGGTAGCGCGGCGGGATGACCACCCCGCCATCCGTTGCCTCCAGCGCCGCGAGCAGCCCGCGACTGCGCAGGGCCCACGGCATCTTGTAGCAGCCGGGCGCCACCCCCTCCTCCGGCGGCGACAGCCCAAGGTTCGAGGGGGCGTCGATGACGACCAGCCGGCGCATGGAGAGATGCAACGCCGCTGCCCGTCGCGTTCAAGGCGGAACGTTGACCGCCCTTCCTTTGGAGCCGCGAGGCGGGGCCAAAAAGCCAAGGCCAAATTATTCGCGGAAAGTTCTTGTCACGCGGCGGAAGGAATTGATTTATTGGTCATCGCCAGCCCCTGACCCACCGATTAACGCCTCTCATGAACCTCCGCGCCCTCGCCACCGCCTTCGTTCTTGGCCTTGCCCTGCTCCCGTCGCTACCCGCGGCGACCGTCAACTACGGCGGCGCGCTGGATGCCGGAGACCCGACATTCAATCGTCCGGCGGGCCTGACCACCCTGTCTGCCGTCGGCACGAGCGTATCCTTCGAAACTTTTCAGTTCTCCCTATCCCTGGCGGATACGGTCACGATCACCGTCACCAGCGCGAATATCGCGGCGGTCGGGAACGGAAATCCTAACGACAGCTATCTGCTGCTCTACGCGGGTGCCTTCAACCCGGCCTCACCGCTGACGAACTTGGTCGCTTTCAACGATGACATCGGGGGCGGCAACTTCCTTTCCAGCATCAACGGCTTCGCGGCTAGTGCGGGCACGCTCTACACCGTGGTGATGACCACCTTCAACAACGGCGCGTTCGGCACCTACAACAACTCGATCACCACGCCCAACGCGGCCATCATCACCGTGCCGGAGCCTTCCTCGATCGTCGCCATGGGCGTCCTCGGCCTCGCGGGCGTGACGGTTCTGCGCCGCCGCCGCGCCGCCTGAGTTCGGCGAGCCTCCACGGCAATCTCGAGCCCCGCCCCGTCTCGACGGCGCGGGGTTTTTTGCGTCCTGGCGAAACGGACCGCCTGCCGGGGATGCCTTGCGGGCTCACGTCTCCTTCGGGCCATTCGCATGGCGGGCGAGGCGCAGTTCGAGGTGCCGCCGCACGTCCGGCCACTCGGCGGCCAGGATCGAGAACATCACCGTGTCGCGCGGAGTGCCGTCGCGTCGGACGCCGTGGTGGCGAATCACGCCGTCCTTCTTTGCGCCAAGGGCGGCGATGGCGCGCTGCGAGGCGAAGTTGAAGTTGTCCGTGCGCAGGCCCACGACCTTGCAGCCGAGCGTGTTGAACGCGTGCGCGAGCAGGAGCCGCTTGCACATCGTGTTCACGCTCGAGCGCTGCCGGCTCTGCGCATACCACGTGTAGCCGATCTCCACGCGGTCGATCGCGGGGACGATGTCGTGGTAGCGCGTGGAGCCGACGACACGTCCGCTTGCCGTGTCCCGCACCACCCACGGCAGCATGTGGCCGGCGGCTTGTCCCGCCAGGGCGTCCGCGAGGTAGTCGGCCACCTCCTCCGGGCGCGGCACGGACGTGAACCACAGGTTCCAAAGATGGCCGTCGCTCGCCGCCGCGGCGAGGTCGTCGCGGTGCTCGGAGGTCAGCGGCTCCAGGCGGATGCCGCCGCCTTCCAGCGTGATCGGGGCAGGGTGAATCATGCGGCTGCACCCCTCGCCGGGCCGGTGCGGCGAGGCAAGCTCACGCGCGACTTTCCCTTCACGCGGCCAGCGGAGGCATCCGCCGGGTTCGGCCAGTTTCCCGGGTTCCGAAAATCCCTTGACTCCAAGACTCATTCAGTCATCTAATCATACATATGAATTTGCATTCACCAGCCGACGCGCGCCTTCCGCGATACCACCGTCTGCGTGATGCCCTCGTGGAGCGCATCGCCCAGGGCCAGTGGCGCGCCGGCCAGGCGATCCCCACGGAGGCCGAGCTTGCTCAGGAGCACGCCGTTTCGGTCGGCACGGTGCGCAAGGCGGTGGATGCCCTCGTCGCCCAGGGGCTGCTGGAGCGCTTCCAGGGCCGGGGCACCTTCGTGCGGCGGCCGTGCTTCGATGCCTCGCTGTTTCGTTTCTTCCGCCTTCAAAACCCGGGCCCGAGCGGCGAGCGCCAGGTGCCGCAGAGCCGCATCCTTCGGCGCGAGGTGATCCCGGTCCCGGCCGACGCCGGCGCGTCCCTCGGGCTGAAGGCCGGCGCGCTGGCCATCCACTTCTCGCGCCTGCGCGTGATCAACGGGCAGACGATCCTGGCCGAGGACATCTGGCTGCCGCGCAAGCTCTTCGCGCGGCTGCTCGACCTGCCGACGGCGGAGTTCGGCGACCTCCTTTACCCGCTCTACGAGTCGCGCTGCGGCCAGATCGTCGCCTCGGCGCAAGAGACCCTGACGGCGGAAGCCCTCGGCGACCGCCACGCCAAGCTGCTCGGGCTGGCGCCGGGCACCGCGGCCATCGTGATCGAGCGGCTCGCGCTCGGCGCCAACCAGCAGCCTTTGGAATGGCGACGCTCCCGCGGCCCGGCCGCCGGCTTCCGCTACGAGATCGAGATCCGCTGATCGCCAGCCGTCTTCCCCTTTCGCGCCGGCCGGGATTCCCCCGCTCGGATGGCGCCTTCCCCCGCAGTTCAATCCAGCCCCCGC
>CALMOL010000479.1 GCA_937871685.1 uncultured Verrucomicrobiota bacterium | reverse complement strand
CCGCGAGACCCAGCACCGCGTGGCGCGGCCCGGCCGCCGGCAGTCGCAGGCCGACGGCGCCCAGCGCGAGCATTCCCGCGGCCGGCGCGAGCACGCCGGCGAGTTGATGGAAGAGAAACGCGCTCATGCGGTCGGTTGGCGGCAGCGCCGGGAGGTTCTGCTTTGCGGAAGGTCTTTATGGAGGGCGGGAGCTTGCTCCCGCTCTCCACCCGCTTTGCCCCCGAGCGGCGCGCCGAGCGGGAGCAAGCTCCCGCACTCCATAAAGACCTCCCGCAAGCGGGCCAGGATCGAGGACGAGGCAGCACGATGGCCACCGTCCAGCGGGAGGCGCGCGCGACGATGCCCGCGTGGACGGTTTGGGAGGCCAGGGAGTTACTGCTTCTTCGCCTCGAGCGCGATGGTCATCAGCACCTCGTCGGACACGCCGGGGATGCCGAACTTCACGTCGAACTCGGAGCGCTTGATGGTGAAGGTGCCCTCGGCGCCCGCGAGCTGCGTGCCCTTCGGGTCCTTGCCCTCGCCGGTCTTCTTCATCGCGATGGTCACCGGCTTGGTGATGCCGCGGATGGTGAGGTCGCCGGTCACGTCGAGGTTGTCGCCGCTGGCCTTGACGGAGGTGCTCTTGAAGGTGGCGGTGGGGAATTGCTTCGAATTAAAGAAGTCCGGGCTCTTGAGGTGCTTGTCGCGGTCGGCGGAGTTGGAGTCCACGCTCTCCATGTCCACGGTGAAGTTCACGGTGGTCTTGGCGGGATCGGCCGCGTCGAGGGACACGGTGCCCTCGAACTTGTTGAAGCGGCCCCAGGTGTGGCCCGCGCCCCAGTGGTGCACGCGGAACATGACGGCGGAATGCACCGGGTCGATCTTGTAGGAATCAGCCGCCGGCAGCGCGACGGGCGCGAGCGCGAGGGCGAGGAAAGGAAGGAGGCGGAGGGCTTTCATGGTCTTGAGGAGGGGAACCGGGCGGGAGAAAACATCAGCCGCCGCCCGAAGCGCGGCGAGGGCGACGTTTGCGCCCCCGCGCGCCGGGGCAAGCCCGCGCCGCGCGCCGCGCGTGTCATTGCGCCGCGCCGGACGCAGGGTGTGGCTTGCACCGGTGCGTCGCGCGGGCTTTGTGTCCGTGCTCCCGATGCCCTCCCTCCATCTCACCGAGACCGCCCTCGAGGCCCGCGATGGCGAGCGCCTCGACCGCCGGCTCCCCTACGCGCAGACGGCGATGGTGTGGCTGCGGCGCGGGCTGGGCATGCCGGGCGCGGCACGGCACTCGTGCGTGATCACCCCGCGCGACGGCCGCGGCCCGGCCCTGCTGGTGAGCGAGGCGATGTTTCGCGCGGGCGGCGCGGTGCCGGCCGCGCAGGCGCGGGCGGGCTACCGTGGCTTCATTCGCGCGCTCCACGCGCGCCTGGCCGAGTGCGGCGCGACGGTGGAGTGCCGGGCCGGGGCGAGCGCGCGCGCGCACCGCTGGATGGGCGCCGTGGCCGTGGCGCTGATGGGCCTGGGCGGCGGCCTGACCGCGCTGCTCGTGCGCCTGCAATGGGTCCACGAGCCGGCGGTGGAGATCCCGCTGGCCGGGTGGATTCACACGCTGCTGGTCTTCGGATACGGCGCGCTGCTGTGGCGGATTCGCCGGGGCCGCGCGCCTTTTCATTACCTGCCCGGGGCATTGCCGGACGGGTATCTGCCGCGCTGCGAGGAGGATTTCAGGAAAGCCGAGGAGAAGGCGGACCCGTTGCCGGTCGCGGGAGCGGGCAAAGCCGTTGACTCCCGGATCGCAAGTTCCTGAGGCCCGGAGGGGAATTGCCGCATTCGGCGAAAGAGCCAGCACCCTCGGGAAGGGTTCCAAGTTCAGAGGTGCCCCCCTCTGAGTTCAGAGGACTCCCCTCTGAGCTCAGCGCTCGGAGCTCTGAACTCAGAGGGGGCACCTATGAACTCAGAACAAAGTCCTCTGACCTCAGAGGGGGTGACCTCTGAACTCAGAGGCTACCCCCCCTGAACTCAGAGCAAAAACCTCTGCACTCAGAGGCCCACCCCCTCTGAGGTCAGACGGCGGGCAGCTGCCTCTTGAAGAGGATCACTTCCTGTCAGAGACAGGGCATCGGACTCCGGGGAAAGGATGGTTTTACCCTGCGGATGCGATGGACGGTCTGCCTCATTGCCCCTCGCCGCCCGCGACATCGCGGTCGCGGTAGGAGCGCACGACGAGGTCGGACAGGTAGCGGTCCGGGTTTTCCACCGCCTCGGCGGGCAGCTCCCACTCGGCGCGGCCGGAGTTGTTCTTGATGAGCGAGAGGCCGAACTGGTAGTCCTTGAACAGGCGCTCGCACAGCGGGCGCACGCTCACGTCCTCGCGTTGCGCGCGAACGGCCAGGGCACGGCGCGCGTCCTCGGAAAAGCGCAGGCTCAGGCCGTGCCGCGCGGACCATTCTGTCGCGAATTCCTCGGCCTCGGCGGCCAAGTGCGCGCCGAGGTTCTCGCGCCCCTCGGCCAGCACGCGCGCCAGGACCGCGGCGGGATCGCGCACGGTCTCGGCGTCCACGACGAGGCGCGTGGCGCCAGAGCCGGGCAGCTCGTATTGGAAGGGCCGCAGCACGCGCTCGCTCACGGTGAAGAGGCCGCGCGCCCCGGTGCCCTCGCCCGCCGCGCGCTCGGCCAACTCGCGCAGGGCGTCGTCGGTGAACCCGGCCTCGATGCCGTAGGCGCGGAAGCCGCGCTCGTATTGGCGGATCACGCTGCCCTCGGAGGACTTGAGAATTTGATAAAGATCGCCGGCCTTCAGCGGCTCGCAGCACACTCGCACCGGCAGGCGGCCGACGAATTCCGGCTCGAAGCCGAAGTCCACGAAGTCGCGCGTGGTGGCGTTGCGCAGGACCTCGCCGTCGGTCATCTCGTCGGCGCTCTTGGCGTTCGACGCGCCGAAGCCCAGGCTGCCGCGGCCCAGCCGGCGCGCGATCCGCTCGCGCAGCCCGGAAAACGCGCCGCTCACGATGAAGAGGATGTGGCGCGTGTTGACCGTGTCGCGCTTGGGCTTCGCGGCGCCGCCGCGCTGCATCTCCATCGCGGCCTGGAGCTGCGCCTGGATGTCCATCGGCGAGCGCACGGCCACGTCGGTCTCCTCAAGCAGCTTGAGCAGCGTGGTCTGCACGCCGCGGCCGCTCACGTCGCGGCCGCCGGCGATGTTGGTGGCGCCGGCGATCTTGTCGATCTCGTCGAGGTAGATGATGCCGCAGGCGGCGAGGTCGGCGTCGCCGTTGGCCTTTTTGACGAGGTCGCGCACGAGGTCCTCCACGTCGCCGCCGACGTAGCCGGTCTCGGAAAACTTGGTGGCGTCGGCCTTCACGAAGGGCACGCCGAGCAGGTCGGCCGCGTGGCGCACGAGGTAGGTCTTGCCCACGCCGGTGGGGCCGAGGAGCAGCACGTTCTGCTTAGCGTATTCCACCGCGGCGGCCTTCTCGGGCGATTCCTTCGCCAGCGCGCGGATGTGGCGGACGTGCTGGTAGTGCTCGCAAATCGCCACGGCCAAGACGCGCTTGGCCTCGTCCTGCCCGATGACGAAGCGGTCGAGGTGCGCCTTGATGTCACGCGGGCGGTAGTGGAAGCCGTCGAGCGGATCCTTCTCCTCGTCGGCCGGCTTCGCCTCAGGCGGATCATTCGTGCCCGCGGGCGTGGCCTGCGTGGAAAACACGGCCACGCGCCCGGCCTGGTCGCCGAACTGCGTGCGCATGAAGTCGCCGAGCTTCTTCTGGATCTCGTCCGGCGAGGGAGGGTTAGACATGGCGGAAGCTAAGGGAGGGCGCGGGAGCGGGAATGGCGATGACGCGGGGTGACCGAGGTGAATCGTGAGTGGTGAATCGTGAGTCGAGCGAAGCAAGACAGCCAGGGTGCACGGGGCAATCGTGGCGCGGCCTCGCCTGTCTCACGGCCGCGCACCAGCGCGGCAGCCCCACGATTCACCATTCACGATCTACGATTCACCTCTGCTACTCGACATTCTGCGCCTGCTCCCGAATCTTCTCCACCTCGGCCTTGGCGGCCACGGCGAGGCGGGCGAGGGCGAGGTCGTTGGCCTTCACGGAAAGGGTGTTGCACTCGCGCGCCATCTCCTGCGCGAGGAAGTCGAGCGTGCGGCCGACCGGCTCGTCTTTTTCGAGGAGCGAATGGAATTGCTCCAGGTGGCCGCGCAGGCGGGTCAGCTCCTCGGAGATGTCCACGCGGTCGGCGAAGAGCGCGATCTCCTTCGCCAGGCGCTCGTCATCCACCGGCAGCTCGACCGCCGCGCGGCGCAGGCGCTCGTGTAACGCCTCGCGGTAGCGCGCGGCCACGCCGGGCTGGAGCGCGGCGATCTCCTCGGCCCACGCGCCGAGTTGGGCGAGGCGCGCGCGGAAGTCGTCGGCCAGCCGGCCACCCTCGGCCGCGCGCATGGCCACGAAGGCTTCGAGCGCGGCGCCCAGGGTCTCCTCGATGATCGGCCACGCGGACTCCGCGCTGGGCAGCGCCGGGCGAGCGGCGTCCTCGCGCAGGACGCCGGGGCCGCGCAGCACATGGTCGAGCGTCATGGGCTCGCCCAGTCCGAGCTCGCCGCGCAGGGCGAGCAACTCGGCGTGGAAGCGTCGCGCCGCCTCGCGGTCGATGGCCTGGCCGGCGGCGGCTTCCGCCGCGCCGCGCTCGACTTGGACGAAAGCCGTCACCCGGCCGCGGGACGCGCGGCGTTGGATCATCTCGCGCGCCGGCCCCTCGAGCGCCGCCCACTCGCGCGGAAGCTGGAGGGCCACCTCGCCGCCGCGGCGGTTCACCGCGGACAATTCCACCGCGAGCGTGAAGGCGGGCGGGAGCGGGCGCTGGGCGCGCCCGTGGCCGGTCATGGATTTCATGGGGGGGAAGGAAGCGGAAGGGAATCCGCCGCCGCGACATCGAACCCGTGCGCGCGCAACCGGTCCATCACATATGGATGATCGCGCAGTTCCCGCAAGCGGTCAGCGAGGCGCTCCAGCTTGGGCCGGAAGTGGGCCACCTCGTCCATCGTCAGGAAAGGCATCCAAACCGCCAGCAGGCAGAACGCGTGGAGCCGGCTGACGGCGGCCGCGGCGGGCGTGCCGTCCGCCTCGCAGAGGTCCGCGTCGTGCGCGAGGATCTCGGCGAGCAGCACCGCCCGGCCCGCGCCGGCCGGCCCGGCGGTGTCGAGAAACTCGCGCAATGCCTCCGGCGACATGGCCTTGGCGGCATCGAGCCGCAGCCCGGCGTGTTGAATGCAGGCTTCCTCGGCCAGGGCGCGCTTCTCTTCCGTCGTGGCATCGCGCCGCCCTGCGAGCATGGCCCGCAGCAGGGCAGCGCAGCGCTCGATCAAGCGGAGCAGGTAATCCTGGCGCATGAAGGCTAGCGTATGACTTTCCTCCACTCGCGCGGTCCTGAGTCGTATTCCCAACGTTGTCCGAGCTTCTCCGAAAACTCCAGGACGAACCCGCCTTGGAATGTCTGGCGTAATTGGTATTCCCTGCCCCACACCCCGATCGGGACGCGAGGCTTGGCGGCGATGGATGCGGGAATCGGATCGGCTATCTTTGCTGGGTATGCGCCTTTCTCCGAACGGAACTTCTCGGCGGCTGCGATGATGGGGAGAGCAGCTCTGTGGGTCGCCTCAATCTCTTTCGCCGAAGTGAACACAGTGAACGGCAGGCTCACAATTCCTCCCGCTGTGAATGCGACAACAGGCAAGACCAGAAGCAATAGGGCGTTGCCAAGCGATTGGGCCATCTTGAACTCTTGTGAAGCCAGCACGACGAGAAGCGTCACTCCCACCGCGATGACCGAAAGACAGTCAGCGACGACCAGCCACGTCACGAACTCGAGAAGCTGGCTTGCCAGCGCCGGGGGATGAGACAAGGCTGGAAAACGCGCCCGCAAGAGCGGGAATTCCAAGAGGAAGGATTCTGCGCATTACACCGTTTTTCAAAGAGATCGAGCGGATGCTCAGGGAAACGGGTAGCGCGGGCGG
>CALMOL010000478.1 GCA_937871685.1 uncultured Verrucomicrobiota bacterium | reverse complement strand
CCCCCCCGGGCCCGGGTGGCCGGCGCCGACACCGTGATGAGCGCGGGCTTCGTCGGGGCCGGCGGCCAGCCCAAGCGCGTGCTCATCCGCGCCACCGGCCCGAGCCTGGCGCCGGCCGGCGTGCCCAACGTGCTCTCCGACCCGCAGCTCTCCGTCAACGGGGCCGGCGGCCAGATCGGCTTCAACAACAACTGGCAGGACACCCAGGCCGCCGAGCTGAGCGCCACCGGCCTCGCCCCCGGCGACCCGCGCGTGGCGGCCATCATCCTGACCCTCCCGCCGGGCGGCTACACCGCCATCGTTTCCGGCGTCGGCGGCACCACCGGCAACGCCGTGGTGGAGGTTTACGACCTGCAATAACGGACCCCGGCGCGCCGCGCTTGCCGCCCGGCGGGGCGCAAGCGGGCGCGGCCGCCGCGGCAAGCGGGCAACCCGCGGCAAGCCAGCGCGCTTTCTGCTGCGCAGATCGTGGCTTCCTTGCCCGTCTCATGCCGCCCTCGCCCTCCGATCGCCCTGATTTCGTCCAGCGCGTCCTGCTCCACGAGGATGCCCTGCACCGGCCTTTGCCCAGGGAACCGCGCGACATCGAGATGGTTTTCCGCATCCGCGAGGCCGAGGAATCGTCCGTCGCGGGCGAGGCCCGGCCACCCGCGTGGACCCGGCTTCTGCGCGCGGGCCTCTTCTATTTCCAGGACGCCCTCGACGATGCGCTGCCGCTCGCGGCCGAGGCCCCCGGCGCGCTCGGCGACTATTGGCGCGCGATGATCCACCGGCGGCGCGGCGAGTTCGAGGAAGCGCGGGCCTTTGGCCGGCGCGCGGGCGAGCTGTCACCCTTCCCGCTGATGCACCGCCTTTGCGCCGACGACTGCCCGCACATGGCGCGGCAGCCGGGCTGGGACGCGTTCCTGCTGGCGCATTTGTGGGAGCAATTCCGCTTCGGCGCGGAGGAGTTGCAGCCGGAGCTGCGCTTCCTCCAGCGGGTGGAGTTTCGCCAGATGTGGGAGCATACCTGGCGCGTGGCCGGCCGCTGAGGACGCGGGCCGCGTATCCGGGGATGCCCGCCATGCTCTCCCGCGACGATTCCCCCGCCCCCTCCACCGACGCCGCGCTCGGCCACGCGCTGCTGCGCCTGGCGGTCGGGATGAACTTCGCGCTCCATTCCTTCCAGCGGTGGAGGGATGTCGGAAAGTTCGCCGATGGCGTCGTGCGCGACTTCGCCAACACCCCGCTGCCCGAGTGGTCGGTGCGGAGCTTCGCGTGGCTGATCCCGTTCTGGGAGCCCATCGTGGGCGTGCTGCTGGTGCTGGGCCTTTGGACCCGCGGGGCGCTCGTGGCGGGTGGGCTGCTGATGGTGCTGCTCACCTTCGGCACGGCGATGCGCGGGGAGTTCGGACCACTCGGCACGCAGCTCGTCTATTCCCTCGCCTTCTTCGCGCTCCTCGTCACGCTCCGGCACGACCGCTTCTCGCTCGACGGATTCCTCCGGCGCGGATCGCGTTCCTGAACCTTCATGATCCGCCCGGCCCGCTCGCTTCTTCTCGTCCTCCTGCTTGGGCCAGCCACGCTTGCCTTGGCGCAAGAAGCGCCCGCGCCGATCGGCGCGGCTCTGGAGAACGTGGCGTATCCCTTCCCGGTGCGCTTCCTCGACGTGGAGGCAGAGGGCCGCCCGGCGCGCATGGCCTACATGGACGTGCCGCCCACTCGCGCCGCCAACGGCAAGGTCGCCCTGCTTCTCCACGGCAAGAATTTCTACGGCAACTCGTGGGCCGGCGTCGCGCGCGACTTGGCCGCAGGCGGCTGGCGCGTCGTGGTGCCGGACCAGATCGGCTTCGGCAAGTCTTCCAAGCCCGACATCGAGTATTCCTTCGACTACCTTGCCGCGAACACGGCACGCTTGCTCGACGAGTTGAAGATCAGCGGGCCGGTCGTCGTGATCGGTCATTCGACCGGCGGAATGCTCGCGGTCCGTTTCGCGCGCACGTTTCCGGCGCGCGTCGCCCGCCTCGTGCTGGAAGACCCCATTGGGCTCGAGGACTACCGTTTCTTCGTCAATCCGCCGCCGAGCTTGGAAACGCTGGAGAAGGCGGAGCTAGCGCAGACGCCCGAGAAGCTCCGAGAATTCTACGCGCGATA
This sequence comes from uncultured Verrucomicrobiota bacterium, assembly GCA_937871685.1. Classification (GTDB taxonomy): domain Bacteria; phylum Verrucomicrobiota; class Verrucomicrobiia; order Chthoniobacterales; family SZAS-18; genus SZAS-18. The sequence continues at coordinate 590 of CALMOL010000478.1, read as the reverse complement.
TTTCCCCAGGCCGCGGCCCGACCTCGTGGAGCCGGCGGTGGCCATCGCGGCGGGCGTGCTCCAGAGCGGCGAATACCCGCGCTGGGCGCGCGCGTCGGCGCGCACCTACCTGATGATCCTGCGCCAGCCGGTGCGGCATGAGTTGAGGCTGCTCACCATGCCAACGCTTCTTGTCGTCGGTGCGGAGGATCGGACGGCCGTTCTGAAGGCCTACGCCCCGCCCGCGGACCAAGCAAAGATGGGGCACGTCGCCGAACTGGCGCGCGCGGCGGCGCCGGAATTGCCCGAGGGAAGCCTTCTGATGGTGGTGCCGGGCGTTGGCCACGTGCCGCATCTGGAAGCGCCGGAGGCTTTCCTCCCGGCGCTGCGGGAATTCCTCGAGGGATCTTGAAGGTGAGCGGTCGAATCGGTCCGCCGACCTCCGGCAATGCGGCGGCTTCGGAGCGGATGAGGTCGCGACGTTCCTTGTCCTCCACCCGGACCTCGCAAAAATGGCCAAGGACCTATCTATTTGAAACGAACTCCTCCCAAATTGGAGCGTTTTCGGTCCAATTTGTCGCACGCTAGCTCCCGCTGAGGGACAGCACGGC
>CALMOL010000477.1 GCA_937871685.1 uncultured Verrucomicrobiota bacterium | reverse complement strand
CTTCCCCGGCCGCCCCGCACTCCTCCTCCGCCTCCGGCGAAATCCTTCCGCCCGTGCCCGGCGCGGAGCCGCCCATCGAGACCGAGGGCACCCGCCTCGGCAAGTCCTCCCAGGCCGCCGCCGGCGTCAAGGCGATGATCAACACCTTCTCCTACGCGTGGGGCCAGATGGGCATCGCGCGCGGCACCTCCTCGCTGCTCAAGGTCAACCAAATCAACGGCTTCGACTGCCAGTCCTGCGCGTGGCCCTCGCCCGATCATGACCGCCACGCCTTCGAGTTCTGCGAGAACGGCGCCAAGGCGCTCGCCGACGAGGGCATGCGCGACCTCGTGGGCGCGGACTTCTTCCGCCAGCATTCCATCCAGGACTTGCTCGGCCGCTCCGACTACTGGCTGAATCGGCAGGGCCGCCTCTCGGAGCCAATGATTCGCCGCGAAGGCGCCACGCACTTCGAGCCGATCTCGTGGGACGACGCGCTCGCACTGCTGGGCCGCGAACTGCGCGCGCTGGGCTCGCCGTGGGAATCCGCCCTCTACACGTCCGGCCGCGCCAGCAACGAGGCCGCGTTCCTGTGGCAGCTCTTCGCGCGCCAGCACGGCCACAACAACCTGCCGGACTGCTCCAACATGTGCCACGAGTCCTCGGGCACCGCGCTCAACGAGCAGATCGGCATCGGCAAGGGCTGCGTGTCGCTGGAGGACTTCGAGAAGACCGACCTCGTCTTCGTGATCGGCCAGAATCCCGGCACGAACCATCCGCGCATGCTTTCCTCGCTTTCCGCCACGAAGGCCAACGGCGGCAAGATCATCTCGGTCAACCCGCTGCCCGAGGTGGGCAACTTCCGCTTCAAGAACCCGCAGGACTTCAAGAGTGTCCTCAAGGCCGCTCCGACCTTGCTCGGCCGCGGCGACGCGCTGTCCGACCTGTGGCTCCAGGTCCGCATCCATTCCGACATGGCGCTCCTCAAGGGCATCATGAAGGACATGCTCGCCGCCGAGGACGCCGCGCCCGGCACGGTCTTCGACCACGCGTTCATCCAGGAACACACCACCGGCTACGACGAGTTGATCGAGGATCTCCGCAACACGTCGTGGGAGCGCATCGTCGCCGACACCGGCCTGAACCGCGACGAGATCAAGCGCGCCGCCGAGATGACGATGGCCGCCAAGTCCATCATCATCTGCTGGGCGATGGGCCTCACGCAGTCGCCCAAGGGCGTGGCCACCATCCAGGCGTGCATGAACCTGCTGCTTCTCGGCGGCCACATCGGCCGGCCCGGCGCCGGCCCGTGCCCCGTGCGCGGCCATTCCAACGTGCAGGGCGACCGCACCATGGGCATCTGGGAGAAGCCCTCGAAGGCCTTCCTCGAAAAACTCGGCGCGGAGTTCCAGTTCACCCCGCCGCAGGAGCACGGCGTGGACACCGTGGAAGCCATCCACCACATGGCCGAGGGCAAGCTGAAGGTGTTCGTCGCGCTGGGCGGCTCGTTCCTCTCGGCCACGCCCGACACCGAGTTCACGGCGCACGCCCTCCAAAACCTTGAAGTGAGCGCGCACGTCGCCACCAAGCTCAACCGCGGTCACCTCATCACCGGCAAGCGCATCGGCCTCATCCTGCCTTGCCTCGGCCGCTCGGAGATCGACCGCCAGGGCACCGGCGAGCAGTTCGTCACGGTGGAGGACTCGATGGGCGTGATCAACATGTCGCGCGGCCATCTCGAGCCAATCTCGCCCAACCTGCGCTCCGAGCCCGCCTTCGTGTGCGGCCTCGCCCGCGCCACGCTCGGGCCGGAGAATTCGGTGAATTGGGAAGAGATGGCCAACAACTACGACCGCATCCGCGACCGCATCGAGGCCGTGATCCCCGGCTTCGAGCAGTTCAACGAGCGCGTGCGCCGCGGCCCGTTCTGGCTGCCCAACGCGCCGCGCGACGCCCGCAAGTGGAACAACGCCGGCGGCAAGGCGCGCTTCATCCCGCACGACCTGCCCGACGTGCAGGTGGAGCCCGGCCAGCTCGTGATGATGACCATCCGCACGCACGACCAGTTCAACACCACCGTGTATGGCCTCGACGACCGCTACCGCGGCGTCTATAACGGCCGCCGCGTGATCTTCATGAACCCGCAGGACATCCAGGCGATGGGCCTACAGACCGGCCAGCTCGTGGACCTCACCTCGCACTTCCGCGGCGAGCAGCGCGTGGCCGAGCGCTTCCTGGTCACGCCCTACCAGATCCCGCGCGGCGCGAGCGCCACCTACTTCCCCGAGGCCAACGTCCTCGTGCCGCTGGACTCCACCGCGGACCGCTCCAACACGCCGACCTCGAAATACGTGGTCATCACCGTGGCCCCCGCGAAGAATCCCACGGCCGCCGCGCAGGAAGTCCTGCGCGAGGCGCGCGAGACCCGGCGCGAGCCGAAGCTCCAGCCGGCGTGATTCGAGAAGTTTCAAGCTCCAAGCCTCAAGCCTCAAGAAAGGATCAAGCGGGAAAGGACCGAAAGGAACAAACGCCCCAATCCGGCCGCCGCCCTTTCCCGCCCTCCGCCTTCTTCACGATCTCTGGAGCTTGAAACTTTCCGCCTTTTCCATCTTTCGGCCTTCCTTGAAG
>CALMOL010000476.1:2573-7649 GCA_937871685.1 uncultured Verrucomicrobiota bacterium | reverse complement strand
ACGGCCGCGTGACCCGCGAAGACATCCAGAAGACCGCCAAGCGTTATCTCACCCCCGAGAGCCGGAACGTTCTGCATTTCCCGGTGCCGGAGAAGCCCTGATGCCCGAGCCGAGGTTGACCACAGATTTCACCGATTTCGCAGATTTATGGGTGACCTGAAACGGGACGAACAGACCTACGCGATCATCGGGGCGGCCATGGAGGTGCATGGCGAACTGGGATCGGGCTACGTGGAATCCGTGTATGCAGAGTCAATGGAAGTGGAGTTGAACCTGCGAAAGATTCCTTGGGCGCGAGAGGTGCCGTGCCCGGTGCATTACAAGGGCGTGCGGCTGAAGACCCGCTTTGAAGCCGACGTCATTTGCCACGGCTGCATCCTTCCCGAGCTCAAGGTTGCCAAAGCGCTCAGCGACGCGCACTCCGCCCAGGTCATCAACTATCTCAAAGCCACCGGTCTCCGCCGCGGCCTGCTCTTTAATTTCGGAGGCGCCTCCCTCGAATACAAACGCTTCATCCTCGACTCACCTTCCTCGCCTCCTCCCTCCGAGCAGCCGGATCTCTCCGCCCGAGCCATCGGACACGCGACCTGGTCTCCCCCTAATCTGTGAAATCGGCGAAATCTGTGGTTTGAACCCCTGTCGCCCCGCCCGCTCACCCGCTTCGGCCCTGGCTTCCTCCTTTGTCGTTTTCCCATGAATCGTTTCCCTGCCCTCGCGCTTTCCCTTTTGCTCAGCGTCACGTCGCTTCACGCCGAGATCGACCGCTCCAAGCCACCCGAGCCCGGGCCGGCACCCAAGGCCGGCCTCCCGGGGCACGTCGAGCGCACGCTCTCGAACGGCCTCAAGGTCTTCGTCATCGAAAGCGACCGCCAGCCGACCGTTACGTTCCGCCTCCAGGTGAAGTCCGGCGCCACTTACGACGGCCCGGGCAAGGCTGGCCTCACCAGCTTCGCCGCCACGCTGCTCGACCGCGGCACCCAGCGCCGCACCGCCGCGCAGTTCGCGCAGGAACTCGACTTCCTCGGCGCGCGCTTCGGCGCCTCGGCCGACGAGGATTACACCGCCGTCTCGGCCTCGGGCCTCGTGAAGTTCCTGCCGAAAATCCTCGACCTCTTTGCCGACGCAGTGCTTCATCCCGCCTTTCCCGAGGGCGAGCTGGCGAAGGAAAAGAAGAAGAGCATCTCCGCCCTTCAGACTGAAAAACAGCGGCCGGGCGCCCTCGCCTCCAAGCTTCGCGACCGCGTGCTCTTCGGCGAGCATCCCTACGGCGACTTCACCACCGAGGCTTCCGTCACCGCGATCACCCGCGAGGACATCGCTAGTTTCCACGCCAAGCACTTCCTCCCCAACCGCGCCACGCTCGCCGTGGTCGGCGCGGTGAAGGCTGACGCCGTCGTGGACCAGCTCGAGAAGGCACTCGCGGAGTGGAAGCCCGGCACCCCGCCCGGGCAGACGCTGCCGGAATTCCCCACGCTGGACAAAACCGGCGTGTTCCTCGTGGACCGGCCCGGCTCCGTGCAGTCCACGCTCGTGGTCGCCGCGCCCGGCGTGATGCGCGCCCTGCCGGAATATCCCGAACTAGGCATCGTGAACTCGGTGCTCGGCGGAGGGGGCATGACCTCGCGCTTGTTTCAAAACCTGCGCGAGAAGAATGGCTTCACCTACGGGGCAAGCTCGTCGTTCTCTTCGTCGCTCCTCGGCGGAGCCTTTGTCGCCTCGTCCGACGTGCGCAACGAGGTCACCAAGCCCGCGCTGACCGAGATGCTTGGCGAGCTGCGCCGCATCCGCACCGAGGAGATTCCCGCGGCCGAGTTGGAGATGCAGAAGCAATACCGCGCCGGAAACTTCCTCCTCTCCCTGGAAAGCCCCGCGACGACCGCCGCGCGCGTGCAGGAAATCGAGTTCTACGGCCTGCCAAAGGACTACTACCAGACTTACACGAGCCGCATCCTCGCCCTCACCCCGGCCCGCGCCCTGGAGCTGGCGAAGAAATACCTCCGCGACGACCAACTCGCGATCGTGGTCGTCGGCGAGGCCAAGGACATCCGCCCCGCGCTCGAAAGCTTCGGCCCGATCAAGCTCTTCGATTCCGACCTCCAACCCGTGGAACCCCGGGCGGGCAAGCCGTGAGGCCGCCGGCCCCCGCCCTTCGAGGGCCAAGGGCCGGGCGAAGAATTTCGCCGCGCGACCGACCGGGAGCCGACTCCTTCACGGCCGCTGGTAGATCACCATCGTCTTGCCGGGCTCGTAAACGTAAACGGCGTCCTGGAACTCGTTGAACCCGTTCACCGGGACGGTGCCGCCGAAGACCAGCAGTTGCGTGCCGGTCCACACGCCCTGCGGGCCGTTGCTGCTTTCCGGCGCGCCGACGCTGGTCATCGGCCCCCAAAGGCCGGTGGCGGGATCGTATCGCCCGCCCGCTTGGCCGCCGCCGCCGCCAAAGATCAGCATCTCGCGCCCGGTCCAGACGGCGATGGGCAGCGTGCGGCCTTCCGGCGCCGAGGTGATGGCCATGGAGCGCCAAGTGTTCGAGGCCGGGTTGTAGCGGCCGCCGTCGCGCGGGGATCCGTCCGCGAATCCGCCCCAGATGATCATCTCCGTGCCGGTCCACACCGCGGCCGCGCTGCCGCGCGCGCTCGGGGCGCCGCTCGTGGCGGTGGCGGTCCAGACGTTCGTGGAGGGATTGTAGCGGCCGCCGGTGTTGAGATCGGTGCCGGCGGAATTGTAGCCGCCCCACACGATCAGTTCCGGCCCCGCGACCACGTCGCAGTGCTGGCGGCGCGCGGTGGGCGCGTTGGTCGTCGTCATGGCCGACCATGAGTTCGTGCCCGGCGTGTAGCGGCTGCCGGTGTTGAAATAGGCGGTGTTGTCCCCGTTGGTGCCGCCCCACACGACCATCACCGAGCCCACCCAGAGGCCGGTATGGGCTTGGCGGGCCGTCGGCGCGGTGCCGGTGGTGGTGGCGGTCCAGGAATTGGCCACGGGATCATAGAGGCCGCCGGTGTTCGTCGCCGTGGTGGGACCGAGGCTGATGACGCCGCCCCACACGATCATCTGGCTGCCGCTCCAGACGGTGGAGAAGCCGGTGCGTCCCGCCGGCGCGCCCGCGGTGGTCATGGGGGTCCAGGTGTTCGTGGCTGGGTTGTAGCGGGAGCCCGTGTTCACGTAGGCGAAGGTGTCGCCGTCGAAGCCGCCCCACACGATCATCTCCGTGCCCGTCCACACGGTCCCGAAGCCTCCGCGCGCGCTGGGCGGAACGCTGCTGGGCGTGGTGGCCCGCCACGCGTTGGCGGCGGGATCGTAGCGGGCGCCGTCGCCGAGCGCGACGCCGGCGTTGACGCCGCCCCAGACGATCATTTCCAGCCCGCTCCACACAGCGGTGTGCGCGCTGCGGGCCGACGCGGCGCCGGTGGTCGTAGTGGCGCTCCAAGAATTCGCGACCGGGTCATACCGGCTGCCGGAATTCAGCGGAGAGGAACCTGATCCGCCCCACACGATCATGCGTGAACCCGTCCAAACGGCGGTGTGGCCGGAGCGGGCCGTCGGGGCCGCAGCCGGCGCGGTGGCGGTCCAGATCCCCGCCGCCGGATCGTAGCGGCCGCCCGTGTTCAAGCGGACAAACGAGGCGTCCAAGCCACCCCACACGATCATTTCCGTCCCGGTCCAGACGGCGCTGTGCGCGTGGCGATCCACCGGGCCGCCGGTGGCTGGGAGCGCGGCCCAGACGTTGGTGGAGGGATTGTAGCGTGCGCCGCCCGGCTGCACGGCCACGTTGATGTCGATGCCCCCGAAGATCACCATTTCGGTGCCCGTCCAGACGGCGGTGTGGGAAGAGCGTCCGCTTGGCGCGCCCGTCGTGATGGTGGCGGACCAAACTTTCGTCGCGAGCGTGTAGCGGCTGCCGGTTTGCAGCGCGGCAGTTCCATTGCTCCCGCCCCACACGACCATCTGCGTGCCCGTCCAGACGGCGGTATGATCCTCGCGCGCGGCGGGCGGGGTGCCGCCGGTCGCCGTCCAGGTGTCGAGCTGTGGGTCGTAATGCCCGCCGGTGTTGACCGAGGCAGTGCCGTTGTTCCCGCCCCACACGATCATTTCGGAGCCGGTCCACACAGCGGAGTGGGCGGAGCGCGCTGTCGGGGCGCCCGTCGCGCTCGTGGCGTTCCAAACGTTCAGGGCCGGGTTGAAGCGGGAGCCCGCGGCCAGCGCGTTGGTCCCGTCGGTGCCGCCCCAGACGATCATCTCCGCGCCGGTCCAGACGACCGCGTGATTCCGCCGTGCGGCCGGCGCGGTGACCGCCCCGCGCCGGGTCCAGCCATCGGGCAGCGTGGTGGTGCCCAGGCGCACGTAGCCCGCGGCGAGGAGGGCGGTGCTCTCCGTGGCGGAAAGAACGATGCCGCCGGTCGGCACGCCGGCCTGCCCCGAGGCTGCGAGGGAGGCCGAGGCGGCGCCCGGCGCGAGCTGCGCGGCGCCCACGGCGCCGGTCGCCAGTTGTGCTGTGTTCACGGCCCCGGCGGCGATTTGCGCCGTGCCCACCGCGCCGACGGCGATCTTCGCCTGCGTGATGGCGCCGTCCGGGACGTTCGTTGCCAGCATGGCGTAGCCCACGGCCGCGATGCGCTGGTCCGGGCTGAGCCGCTGCGAGCCGTTGGCTCCGTCGGCGAACCACACCCGCAGGCGGACGTCCGGGTTGTTGAAGACGGTGGCCGGCACCGGGATCATGGCTGTCAGCGTGGAATCGCCGAGCAGCACGGAGTAGAGGCCGCCCGACACCGGCAGGAGCACCTCTTCGAGCGGCTCGGAGCCGTTCAGGCTGGAGCCGTCATTGCTCCAGAAGGAGGTCGTTCCGGCGGCGTTCACGAGGGCGAACTTGAATCGCCCGGTGCCGGAGAAGTTCACGCCGTTGACCGCGACACGCCCCTGGTAGTTGATCAGCGAGGGCACCTGCGCGCGCGCGCCGGACGCCGAGGCCAGCCACAGGACGAGGGCCCCCAAGCCAAGGGCCAGGGACGAGCGGAGCGCGCGGGAGGCCTTCATGTTCAGCGGGGAAGGCGGCCGCGGTTGGCAACGCCGGCCCGC
>CALMOL010000476.1:0-2563 GCA_937871685.1 uncultured Verrucomicrobiota bacterium | reverse complement strand
GAGCGGACCCGAACGGCCATCGGGCCGGGTTCGTGGAGATGGTGCGCAAGGCGCAGGGGCTGGCGCCGCGGCCCGCGGCGGCGGCGGGTGCGACGAACTGAAGCTGTGGCGAGCGGCCGGGGGGCCGGGGGCGGGGGTGGCCCCCGCCGGCCCGCCTCCCCCCCCCGGCCGCCCGCCGGGCGCGGCCGGCGACGGCCGCGGCGACGACGGAAGGCTCCGGCACCGGCGAGGCGCCCAGGGAAACGCCGTCGATCTGGAAGCTCGGGCCGCGCCCAAACCCGGTTGCCCCGCGGCTCGCGTTCAACTCCAGCGTGTGCGTCCCCGCCGCCAGGGCGAAGGAGGCCGTGCGCACCGTCCATGGACCCTCGAATGCGCTGCTGCCAACGAAGGGCACGGGCGAGTGCTCCGCGTCCACGCCATCCACGGAGACGAAGAAGTCGTGCGGCGCATCACTCAGACCGGTGAAATCGAGGTAGCGCTCCGCGAACGAGAGCGTCAACACCGCCGGGGCGGCGAGCGTGAAGCTCTGGCTCAACCGCACCGACTGCTCGCCAAAGGTCGTGGTGAAGCCCAGGTTCAATAATTGGGAGCCGTCGAACGGCGAAATGTTGCTGATGGTGGCGCTGCCCGCGCCGGAGGCAGTCCACGGGCTGAGGGTGACGTTTTCGAACCCGCCGTTGGCGATGACCTGCACCTGGCCGGCCAAGTGGAGCGGGGTGCCAGCGGCCGCGAGGGCTACGGCGACGAGAAGGAAGGATTTCATGGGGAGCGGAGGATGGGACCGGCCTGCCTCGCGAGAGGAGACCGGTGGACTGCCTTTCCTCCGGGCCGGTGGGCGAGAAGTTGCAAAAAATCGCGCGGATTCCCTCGCCGTGAACCGCGCGGCCCCGACATTCGAAGATGAATCCAGCCCCACCGCGGGCGACGTAGAAAGACCATCTGCCCGCGATCGCGCCATGAACTTTCCCACGACGCGCTGGACCGTTTTCGCGCTGGACCCGCTTCATCGGACCGCCCGCGCGTCGGAGGCGTTCGAGCACCTTTGCGAGCGTTACCGCGAGCCCATCCTCGCCTTTCTTCGCCACCAAGGGATCGCGAGTGACGACGTCGAGGACGTCGCGCACGATTTTTTGCTGCACCTGCGCGACCGGGAAACGTTGCGTCGCGTGGAGCGGGACCGCGGCCGCTTCCGTTCGTTCCTTCTGGGATCGCTCCGGCACTTTCTCCACGATCGCGCCGCCCGCTTGTCCGCCGCGAAGCGGGGCGGCGGCATCCCGGCCCTGCCGCTGGACGAGGTCGGCCCCGACGCCCTGGGCCTCGCGGCGCCGTCCGCCAGCGACGGATTCGACCGGCGCTGGGCCCAGGAAATTCTCGCGCTCTCCCTCGCACGACTGAACGCGGACGAGGGGAACAACGCTACCTTTCCCGTGCTCCGAGCCTTCCTGCCGGGTTCCCTGAGGGTGCCGAGCTACGATGAGGCGGCCGCGGCGACGGGCCTCACGCTCGCCAACGTGAAGAGCGAGATCCATCGGCTGCGGCAACGCTTCCGCGCGGTCCTGCGACGGGAGGTAGCCGTGACGGTGGGCTCCGCCGCAGAGGTGGACGACGAGATGGCCCACCTGCAACGCGCGCTGCTGGGCGAGGCCCGCGCCCCGCACGGCGCGGCCTGACGCGTTTGCCAGGCTCCCGGCGGCTTCCTATACCTTGCCGGGTGAACCCGGCGACCCATTGCCCGAGCTGCGGCAGCCCGCTCGGCGAGGGCGCCGGGGACCACTGCGCCGCCTGCGCGTTTGGCGAGTGCCGGGAGGAGGGCGGGCGGTTCTCGGTCGAGGGGCACGAGGTGCTCGAGGAGATCGCGCGGGGCGGGGCGGGCGTCATCTACCGCGCGCTCCAGCTTGAGCCGCGCCGAACCGTCGCCCTCAAGATGCTGCTCCCGCTCCACGCCGGCTCGCGCGACATGGTGGAGCGCTTTCGCCGCGAGGCCGAGCTGGTCGCCTCGCTGGATCACCCGGCCATCCTGCCGGTCTATGCTTCGGGCGAGCACGACGGCATGCCGTGGTTCTCGATGAAACTAGCTCCCGGCGGATCGCTCGCGGACCGGATGGCATCGCTGCGCGGCCGCTGGCACGACATCGCCGCGCTGGTGGCCGCGCTGGCCGATGCGCTGCAGTTCGCGCACGCGCGCGGCGTGCTCCACCGCGACCTGAAGCCGGGCAACGTCCTCTTCGAGGCGGACGGCCGCGCCTGCGTGAGCGACTTCGGCATCGCGAAGTCCGGCGATGACGACGCGGGCCTCACCCGCACGCTCAACGTGCTCGGCACGCCGGCCTACCTCTCGCCCGAGGTCGCGGAGCGGGGCGGGCGCGCGGCCACCACGGCAAGCGACATCTATGCGCTCGGCGCGGTGCTCTACGAGCTGCTCGCCGGACATCCGCCCTTCCGTGCCGAAAACCTGACGAACCTCCTCGCGCAGGTGGCGGCCCATCCGCCGGAGGCCCTGCCCGCCGGGGTGCCGCGGGATCTCGGCGTCATCGCGCGCCACGCGCTGGCCAAGGAGCCGGAG
>CALMOL010000475.1 GCA_937871685.1 uncultured Verrucomicrobiota bacterium | reverse complement strand
GCAATCTGCGTGAAGTGGCTCGGCTTCTGGGAATCACCTTAAGTGAGCGCCATTCTCGCCTGACCCCTTTTGCAGGTCGGAGCTTGCGCCTCAGATACAGCAAACGAGCGGCCACTCGCGGCTCGCAAGCGACGGATCTACGCTAATTTTCCTGCGGCGCAGTTGGCTCACCAAGGACAAGAACCGGAATAATCTGATTTTCTCTCACGCTAAAAAACGACCCGATGGGGGAAACGTTGGACGGCACTTGGACCGGATTAGAGTTCACATACTGCTTATTCAAGTTCTGCGAGTAGGAACTGTTATTGGGGGGGGTGTAGTAATATCCCCGTTTGCTGTAGGGGGCCAGAATGATCTGGTTGCCGGAGTTCTGGAAACCAAAGCCCACGAGGGTATCCCACTCCGCCACGATGACGCGGTTGGTATTGGCGTAGAAGGTCGACAGCCCCGGCGTGTTTCCATTGCAGATATAATTGTCGCTGCGTTGGCCCGTAATCGTTTGGGGCTGATTTTGCGCGTCGTTATATTTGATCTGCAAGACGAGTTGATTGCTGTCGTTAGTGATCTGAATCGACGTTATGACGCCGCCATCCGGAACGATCACGGGATCTGCGTTAGGATAATAATCCTGAAGAGCGCCAATGTAGTTGTCGTTGTTCGACGGAAAGAATGCCACCGTTGGGGGCTGAAGAATATCAATGCAGGCTTGAAGATTCACCAAGTCATCGCTCCGCATAAAATCCCAGGCGATGAAATTGGGAATCACGTTCTCTGGGATGATGTTGTTGAATTGCCAATTCACCGTAGTTTCAGCCAAGGCAGGATTAAACACCGCTGCGTAGTTCTCGAGGCTGGATACGACGACCGTGGTTAAATTGGCTGTCGCATGCCATGCCAAAAAGAACAGCTTGCCTGGCGTGTTTTGAGGATTCGTTGGCCAGCCTTGAGCTACGGCCTCGATCTTACTCAGAAAAGTCGGCAGGTCGTGGGTTATAGTGTCCCAGTATGAATTGTAATAGGGAACGTTGGGGTCAGAAAAATATCCATCGGCGGGGCCATAACTAGTTCCCCCGTAAGTTCCGTCGCTATCCCAAACGAAGAACTTCGGTCCATTCGAGTTGGCCAAAATGTTTTCTGGTGTCATCGACCCGAAGTTCACCGGCGTGTTAGACGAGGCTTTGAAGAGGCTATCGCCAAGCGCATTGAACAATTGAGCCAGGATAGCTGACCGCTGATCCGTCGTCAGGGGGGCTGAAGGTGGATTATTTCCATCCACTAGTTCTGCCCCGTGGGACAATTCGATGCAGACGATCTCTTGAGCGGCCAAATTTTGAGCGGCGCTCGTCAAATTAGTGCAGACATCCTCCAGAGATTGGCCCAGTAGCCCCCACAAAGTTCCAGCTTCATTCGTCCAGTGAGCAGTATAATAGCCCGCCGGGACATCTGAGGAGATAGAACTATACGGATCGTAATGACAGATCCGCACATCGAGGTATCGGGCGCCGCATGACACGAGTTGATCATGAATATTCAGACTTTGTGTTTTGCAGAGCGAGGGCAAGATCGCCAGAGAGGCGTAACTCCCGTGGAGTTCCGACATCCCCGAGTCATGAGAACCTGGGATCGTGAGCTGACTGAACGGCTTGCCGCCGATCGCTCCGAAAGTATCTGTCATCCAACTTGATGGTGAGGGCATTCTTGCCTTTTCCTCAAATTCTATGCGTGTCAAAAAATTATTTCGCAGCGAGTGTCTGACCAGGGCGCAGCCGTTAATCGGGCACGCCCTTCTTCGCGGAGAAAGGGGTCAGGCGGAAATGGCGTTAAGATAAGGTCCGTTTCCTGAAGTTGGGGCGGCGGGGTCGGTTGCGGTGGGGCAGGCCGCCCATGACGTGCCTGGGCGGGTGAGCATGCGGAGGCAGGGGTCAGAGCCGTTCGCGCGCATGGCGGTGATCAGTGGCTTTACTTCCGCCACCAGTCCGGCGCGCTTGGCTTCCACGAGCACCCGGCCGGTGCCGACCACGCGCAGGCCGTAAACGTCGCGCGCGATCCGCCGGCCCTTGGCTTCGTCCAGCAACACCAGCGGGGCGCCCGACTGGCGAGCGAGCGCGATCACGGCGGCCTCGCCCGCGTCCAACAGGGAAGCGAGCAGCGGTTCCGGCGACGCGCCAAGTTCCGCGTGCTCGATCCAGTTGGCGCGCTCCAGCGCCTCGGTCCCGACGCGTCCGCGCAGGCCCGCCTGCCATTCCCCAAAAACCTCGGCCGGCGCGATCACCCGCCCGAACAGGTGGCGCAACAGGTCGAGGCGATCAATTCCGCCCAGGGCAATGAGCGGGCCGGAGTTGCAAACCACCGGCGCGCTCATCCCACGCGCGGCAGTTCCCCGGCGAACTCGGCCTGTAGCTCAGCCTCATCCCAGGCCACGCTGTCCACGCCCCACTGGCGGCATTGAAGCAGGAAGTCCACCCGGTTGATCCCGGCGAACTGGGCCGCCTGTCCGCTGGAGAAGCGGCCCCGCTCGAACAGCTTCATGGCCGCCGCCAGCCGAGCCTCCTGGGCGAAGTGCTCCGCATCGGTGCCCAAGCCGGCCAGCCAGCCCGGCGGATACTCAAGGGTGATGGCGCTCATGACCAGCGAGCATAGGCGATACAGACCGGATTTCTACCGCCGCCGTCGAAGAGGCTTTGGCGCGGGTGCGTCGCTCTCTGGGGCGATGAAATGGGAGTTTCATCCGGCGGCGACTACGGGACCGAGTTGGCAACGAGGGCAGATCTTTCGTGGTTCCAGAGACCGGCCGCATGACAGCGCCCGCGCCGTGGGCTACGGAGCCGCCCCATGGCGCTCAAGGCCACCATCTACAAAGTCGCGCTGGAGCTGTCTGATCTGGACCGCAACGTTTACGGGGATTTCCCGGCGACGATGGCGCGCCATCCCTCGGAGACGGACGAGCGCATGCTGATCCGGCTCCTGGCGTTTGCGCTCAACGTCCCTTCCGACGACGCGCGGGGCCAGTTGGAGTTCGCCAAGGACTTGTGGGACCCCGATGAGCCGGCGCTCTGGCAGAAGGCGCTCACGGGCGAAATCGAGCACTGGATCGAGGTCGGTCAGCCCGACGACAAGCGGCTGATGAAGATCTCCAACCGCGTCGGGCGCGTCAGCGTTTACGCCTTCAGCTCCAGCGCGGCGATCTGGTGGGCGGGCGTTTCCCATCTCCTCACCCGCGCCCGCAACCTCGCCGTCTGGCAGATTCCCGCGGCGCAAAGCCAGGCCCTGGCGGCTTTGGCGCAACGCGCGATGCAGCTCCAGGTGACCGTGCAGGACGGGGCGGTCTGGGTGGCCGAGGGAGGGCGCTCCGTGGAAGTCACGCCCGTGCGGTTGCGGGGTGCGGAGGGCCCTTGAGGCAATTGTCATCCGCGGCCGCTTCTCCCTCTTGCCACTTCCATGAGCGCCCTGCCTTACATCCACGTGGATGTGTTTAGCGACCGGCCCTTTCGAGGCAATAGCTTGACCGTCTTTCCCGACGCGCGCGGCCTGCCCGCCGCGCAGATGCTGGCGATCACCCAGGAGATGCGCCACTTCGAATCGATCTTCCTCGAGCCCACGGAGGAGCCCGGCACCGTCCGCGCGCGCGTCTTCGATCTGTTTGAGGAACTCCCTTTCGCCGGCCACCCCCTCCTCGGGGCGGCGGCAGTCCTGCACCGCGCCTCCGGCCGGGCGCAGGCGCATACCTGGCGGTTCGCGCTCTCGGGAAAATCCGTCGGCGTCCGGGTGCAGCCCACCGAACGCGGCTGGACCACCCTGCTCGATCAAGGCCCGCCGGAATTTCTGGGCCGGGTGGAAGGCTTGAACGGCGCCATCGCGGCCGCCTTCAGCCTGGAAGCCGAGGACTTTCATCCCGTCCTACCGCTCGAAGTGGTCAGCACCGGGCTGGCCTATCTCGTCGTTCCCCTCCGCCCGGGCGCCATCGCGCGCGCCCGGGTGGCTCACGACCTGACCGCGCTGCTGCGGCGCGCGGGCGCGCAGTTCGCGGTGCTGCTCGACGAGGCAGCCCTCGAAGTGCGGCATTGGAACAATGATGGCGTGATCGAGGACGTGGCGACCGGCAGCGCGGCGGGCACCCTCGGGGCCTACCGCCTGCGGCACGGTCTCGCCCGTGGGGGCGAAACCTTTCATCTTCAGCAAGGCCGGTTCACCGGCCGACCCAGCACCCTGCGCGTCCAGCCGGAGGGGACCCCCGAGCACGTGCGCACCGTTCAGGTCGGCGGCGATGTCGCCTTTGTTGGGCACGGAGTGCTCGAAGCGTGGCCATGACGTGCGGCCGGACGAGACCCTGCTCTCGCCTTCGCCACGCCGGGCGTGCGGCCGGTGGTCGAGTGAAACGAGACCGCCGTTTTATGATTCAGTAGATCTCCCCGCGGCGGAGATCGGCTCTTTGGGACCCGCCGATGAAGGCGCCCGGCGCCCTGGAGAGGCTTGTTCTCATCCTGCGAGGGGTCATTTCCGTCCTTCGCCGGCTTTCTTGGGTTCGGCGAAGACTTGGCGCCGTCCTGCGACGGGTGGCTGGGAGCCTTCACTGGCTTCGCGCCACTTTTCGATGAGTCCGCGGCATCCTGCGCCGGACGAGCGGAAGTCTTCGCCGACTCCTGGCTGTCCCTCGTTGGTTTGTGGGAAGTCAGCGGACACTTGCGGCCATCTGACGAAGGACGGCGCGGATTCTGCGAAGACTTGGCGAGATCCAGCGAAGGGTGGCCGCGATCACCCGCCCAAACAGGCGGCGCAGCAGGTCGAGGCGGTCGATTCCGCCCAAGGCGATGAGCGGGCCGGAGTTGCAGACCACCGGCGCGCTCATGTCCCGCGCGGCAGTTCCCCGGCGAACTCGAAGCTCCGGGGCGGGTAGTGTTTCACTACGACGCGTGGCGGGCAGCAGGGCTCAACGCCTCGGCGAGTCGCCGCTCAATCGATGGCGTTCAAGCTCTGGGGAGCGCCGTGGGAATTGACCCAGGCGGACAGCGCGGTGTCGGTGCCGCCAAACTTCCACTCGATGATCCTCCACGGGCCCGATGCACCCTGCCGGCGGAGCAGCGCCTCGCCGGTGGGATCAAACATGTCTTCCTCCAGCTGTTTCCGATATTTCGTGCGGCGGTAGTCGATCTCCCCGCCGCTGGGGGTCTTCGGCTGCACGCGCACGGCGGCCCAGCCTTCGCTGACCTTGAGCAGGCTCACCGCGAAGATGACGGGCTGCCCGAGGGCGCGCTCGAAGGGCGCCCGCAGGGCATCCATGATGGCCTTGCGCTCCGGGCTGCCCGCTTCCGGCGTGCGCGCTTCCTGGCCGTGCGCGCCGGCCACCGCGGCCAAGAGCAGGAAGACGGCGGTAGCGACGCCGCGAAACGATGGTGGGTTCATTGGGCGGAAGGTTGAATGAAGCCCGCAGTGATTGGGCAACCCCCTCTTATCGCATCCCTTGAAACTCACGCCATCAGGGTCGGGATGGAGGTCAAGAGCAAGGAAGGGCTCGGAGTTTATCCCGCCCCTTCGTGGAACCTCCACTTCAAAAGTGAAACGGCAAACCTCGCCGATGGAATCGCAAGCTTTGGCAGGGCAAGCGCAAACCTCCGCAATGGAAGCGCAAACCAAAAAGGTTTGCGAGCCTCCCAAAGGGTTTGCGCTTCCACCGAAAAGGTTTGCGCTTCCGTCTGGGAAGGGGAAGCGCAAACCTTTTTGGTTTGCGGTTGCCCTTCCGAGGTTTGCGCTTGCGTCGGCGAAGGGCAGCGTTGCCCCCCAGAGGTTTGCGCTTCGGCCGGGGAAGCCCCGGCGCGAGGCGGCAGAATGGGCCGACTAAGCGCCATTCGGGTCACTTCAGGTCCTTCGGGTCATTCGGGTCAGGATGGAACTCGTGACAATTCAAGTCAAAACCCACCTTCCTTGACACTTCTTTCTCCTAGAACCACCGTCTTCCATGACGACCACGCTCACCGGGAAAAATCAGATCACTTTGCCGGCGGACTTGGTTCGAAAGCTTGGTCTCAAGCCGGGAACGCGGTTCGTTTGGTCGGCTCGAAAGGATGGTTCGATGGTCGCTCGCCCCCTCCCTTCGCGCGGCGCCCTCGCCCATCGGCTCATGGGCTTGGCTGCCGTCGAACTGAGGCCGGGCGCAGACCCCATCCAGGACCTGCAGAAGATTCAAGAGGACGAGGATCCGCTTCCGGGATGATCGCCCTGCTCGACAGTTCTGCCCTCGTGGCCCATGCCTTGCGGCTTCCTGGCGCGACGGAAGTTCAAGCCCTTCTGGAAGATGAGAGCAACGAAATCTTCCTGAACTCGCTTTCGCTTTTCGAGTTGGCCGGCGTTTTGAAGCTGCACGGGGCGGGCGCCACCATCGTGGAGTATTGGCGCACTTACCGCGAGATCGCCTCGGGGGTTTTGGCCCCGGACGCCGACTTGGTGCAGGCAGCTTGGGAGTTGCGGGAAAAAATCGGCCAGCGCATTCCCATCACGGATGCCATCATCGCAGCCACGGCCCAAAGCCGCGGCGCCACCTTGGTGCACCGCGACCGGCACCTCGCCATGATTCCGATTTCCACCCTTCCTCAGCTCATTCTGCCCACAACTTGATCTCCCTGAAAGGGAACTGGGCGGAAGGGATCGTGGGGAGAGTCAGGGTAAAATTCGTGACCCTTCGCTTCATTTGAACGCCCGTTCTGGTTGGTAAAGGCTTCCTTGGGTCCTCACGGTGACCGTCGGAGCGCGCTGGATAAGTCGGGCAGCGTTAAGGAACCGCGCTCGCTGGCATCGCTGGCGTGGGGCCAGGGCAGGAAAACTCACCGAAAATCGTGAAGTCCACCGCGTTGAGCGTAAGGATGGACACCATTCCCGCCCCGCGAAACGTGGCTGCTAGCATGGTGTCGAGCACCCGCTTCCGTCCGGGTTGGAGGGAGGAAAGGGGAGAGGCGGCAAATCTTGACACTTCGTATCCTTCGATCCGTTACCCCGCCGCTCTTTCCTGAAACTCAGCTTCTCGACGGAGCAGTAGCACCGACTGCCAAGACTCGCCGTCTGGCTCATTTTCGCAGCCGGAAACTAGAGCAAGAAAAGGCAAGCCTGATGAAAACTCAGAATCACCCCTTCACCCTCGAATGGCCGGGCAGCTTGCGGCTGCTGAATGAAAACGGTCATTTTATTGCGCGCGATTGGGATGATGCAATCGCCCGCGCTATCGCCCAGGCGGCAAAGCAGTTCATTCCAGGCGTTCAGTTTGGCGAGGCCAAATTCGAAGAAGAAGACCGCGAAGACAGGGATGACAACGGGGATTACTCTTGGACCGGCTCTTACAAAAGGGGCGATGCCGAACACCATGTCGTCATCGGCTTTTGGGGCTATCGCGGCGAAGATCTGGTGTATCCCACCCCGATGGGGGAGACGAGGAAATACAAGGCGTGCGGGCTGAAAGAGGATCAGAAGATCGAAGTCTCCTTGAGTTACAAGCAATATGCCGTGATGATCACTTCGATGAAGATGAGCGTTACCATCGAGGGCGATGCAACAGTCGCCGATGAGGTGAGGAAGCTATTTGTTCGTGATTTCGCCAAGGTTGACGGGCTGGTGAAATGACGGCTTGGGACCGAACGAAGCAAAAGGGTTGGAAGCACAATTTTCGTCGTTCGCGCTGACCCTTTTCCCCTTTCCGGTCACCGCTGCAGGATGGTGAGGGCGTCGCCCGGCATCTGGACCATGGTCCAATCGCGCAGTTGCATCATGGCCGAGCGCGGACGGTCTCCGAGCCGTTCCGCCCACTGCTTGGGCTGATCCTTGGTTTCGCGGAGCATTTTGCGCATGGGCACGGCCACGTGCTCTTCCATCCGTCCAAGATAGAAAGCTTCGAGGGCGGCCCGCTCCGCGGGCTTCGCGCTGGCCAAGGCTTCCTTGCGGGCTTCTACCCTCTGCGAAACGTCCGCCACGGCCGCCTCGATCGTGACGCGGTTCGCGGCCTCCCCCTTGCTCATCTCCAGGGCGAGCGCCTGCACGGCTTGCAGGTCGCCGCGCAACTGGGCGGCCCGCGGCGCGGCGGACGGCATCGCGGCGGCGGCCTGGAGAAGGGTGTCCGCGTAATCGGCGGAGAGCTGTTCGATCTCCTTGCACAGGGCGTGGCTGGTTTTTCCCACGGCGACGAGGCGCGCGTTTAGCGTGTCGCCTTTCTTGAACTGATCGTCCTGATAGTCGCGAGCGTTGATGTAGGTGGCGAGGTCGCGAAAATCCCTCCCGGCGGCGTTGAGCGTTTCGAGAGCCTGGGAAACGATTCGGTCAAAGCGCTCGCGGAGGGCCGCCGGCATGCTCGCCGGGGCCGGCGGGGCCTGGGCGGAAATCGAATAAGAGTAATTCATCGAAAGCAGCCGCGTCTGCTGGCGACGCCACTTGTCGTAGTCATTGGAATGCCACAGGGTCCAGGCGGCGTTGTCGCAGCGGGAGCGGAGATCGTGCAGGACCGACAGCGCATCGCGCGCCTCCCTTGGCGCGCTTGCCGTGGCGGCGGGGGGAGCACGACGGCCGGAATCACCGGCGGATGGAGGGGGAGAGGGTTCCGGCGGGGCGGAGGCCGACGGCTCCGGTTTGGAGCAACCGGTCAGCAGC
>CALMOL010000474.1:14848-18068 GCA_937871685.1 uncultured Verrucomicrobiota bacterium | reverse complement strand
GTTCGCGGCGGCGGCGAGCACGTCTTCCTTGGTCAAGCGGCCGCCTTTGCCGGTGCCCTCGATGTGGGAGGGATCGAGCTGCTCTTCCTCGACGATGCGGCGCACGCTCGGCGAGAGCGGCATCGCATGCTCGCCGCGCGGCTCGGCGGCGGCCGGAGCGGCCGTGGGCGCGGCTTTCACCTCGGCGGGCTGACCCTGCGGCATTGGGGCGGGCTCGGCAGCCGGGACAGGAGAATCAGCGGCGGCGGCGGGAGCAGCTGGGGCGCCGGCCGGATCAATGGTGGCAACCACTTGGCCGATCTTCACCTCGTCGCCTTCCTTGGCGACGATCGTCACCACGCCAGCGGTGTCGGCGGCGATCTCGCTGGAAACCTTGTCGGTGTCGAGCGTGAGGATCGCCTCGCCGGCCTTCACGGTGTCGCCGGTCTTCTTATGGAACGCGGCGATGACGCCGGAGGTGATGGACTCGCCAACGGGGGGGATTTTGACTTCGGTCATGGTGCGGAAGGGGTTGGCCACCGAGACACAGAGGTCGCAGAGGCCGATGATTGGACGGGGGAACCTTTTCCTTTTCTCTGTGCCCTCTGTGCCTCTGTGGCAAATTTTCTGATCAAAGGGAGAAGGCTTTCTCGACGATTTCCTTCTGCTCCAGCTTGTGCCGGGCCAAGGCGCCCACGGCGGGCGAGGCGCTGGCCTTGCGGCCGACATAGTAGAGCTGCTGGCCGGGCTTCAGCTCGGCGAGGCGCGGCGAGATGTAGGTCCACGCGCCCATGTTGCGCGGCTCCTCTTGGCACCACACCCAGCGCTTGGCAGCACGGAAGCCTTCGAGCACTTGGCGCAGGCGATCCGTGTTCAGCGGGTAAAGCTGCTCCAGGCGCACGAGGGCCGTGTCGGTCACGCCGGCGGCGTCGCGGCGGGCGAGGAGGTCGTAGTAGATCTTGCCGGAGCAGAGGATGACCTTGGAGGCGCTGTCGTTGCCGCCGGGGGCGTCGGTGGCGATGACTTCCTGGAAGTGGCCGGACGTGAAGTCCTCGGCGTGCGACACCGCGTAGTCGGCGCGCAGCAGGCTCTTCGGGGTCATGACGACGAGTGGCTTGAGGAAAGAGCGTTTCATCTGCCGGCGCAGCAGGTGGAAATACTGCGCGGGCGTGGTGCAGTTGCAGACCTGGAGATTGTCCTCGGCGCACAGCTGGAGGAAGCGCTCCAACCTCGCGGAGGAATGCTCCGGCCCCTGGCCCTCGTAGCCGTGCGGCAGGAGCAAGACGATCCCGGAAGGGCGCTGCCACTTGGACTCAGCCGCGGCGATGAACTGGTCGATCACCACCTGCGCGCCGTTGGCGAAGTCGCCGAACTGCGCCTCCCACAGGCAGAGCATCTGCGGGTAATCGAGCGAGTAGCCGTAGTCGAAGCCGAGCACGCCGGCCTCGGAGAGCGGCGAGTTATACACGCAGAAGCGCACGCCCTCGGAGGCGAGGTTGTTCAGCGCAACGTGGCGCTCGCGGTTCTGCACGTCGTAGAGCACCGACAGGCGGTGCGAGAAGGTGCCGCGGCGCGAGTCCTGGCCGGACAAGCGCACCGGCGTGCCCTCGGCGAGGAGCGAGCCGAAGGCCAGCGCCTCGCCGTCGGCCCAGTTGAACGGGCCGCCCTTTTCCCAAGCCTGCGCGCGGCGGTCGAGCAAGGTTTTTTTCAGCTTGGGGAAGACGTGAAATCCTTCCGGCACCAAAACCAAGGCTTCGCCGATCTTGCGCATCATGTCCGCGTCGATCGCGGTGGCGACGGGCTCGTGCGAATACGGCGGCTGGAACACCGCGGTGGAACCGGAGAACTTCTTCTTGTCGCCGTTGGCTCCCGGCGCCGTGGCGGCCTTGGCGGCTTGGTAATTCGCCTCGAGGTTGCCTTCCAGCTCGGCGCGCAGGGCGTCCACATCGGCCTGCTTGAGGCGGCCCTCGGACACGAGCTTCTCGCCGTAGGCCACGCCGACCATCGGGCGCTTGCCGATTTCCTCATACATCATCGGCTGGGTGAAGGCCGGCTCGTCGGCCTCGTTGTGGCCGTATTTTCGGTAGCAAACGAGGTCCACGACCACGTCGCGCGCGAACTTCTGCCGGAACTCCACCGCCAGGGAAGCCGCGGCGGACACGGCCTCGGGATCGTCGCCGTTCACGTGGAAGACGGGCGAATCCACGAACCGGAAGATGTCGGTGCAATACCGCGTGGAGCGGCCGTCCTGGGGCAGCGTGGTGAAGCCGAGCTGGTTGTTGATAACGAGGTGGAGGGAGCCGCCGACCTTATAACCCTCGAGCTGGGACATGTTGATCAGCTCGGCCGTGATGCCCTGGCCGATCACGGCGGCGTCGCCGTGGACGAGGAGCGGGAGCACCTTGGCGCGCTTGTCCAGGTCCTGGCGCACGCGCTGGCGGGCGCGGGCCTTTCCGGCCACCACGGTGTTGACGATCTCCAGGTGGCTCGGGTTGGCGGCCAAGCGGACCTCGACGGTTTTGCCCTGAATCTCGCGGGTGGTGTCGTAGCCGAGGTGGTATTTCACGTCGCCGTCGCCCGCGACGAGGTCGGGAATGTAGTTCTCGGAGAACTCGGTAAAGATGGTTTGGAGGGACTTGTGGAGGAAGTTCGCGAGCACCGAGAGCCGGCCGCGGTGGGCCATGCCGAGGACGATCTCCTCGACGTCGTTCGACGCGCACGCGCCGAGCACGGCCTCCATCATCGGCAGGAAGCTTTCGCCGCCCTCGACCGAGAAGCGCTTCTGCCCCACGAAGCGCGTGTGGAGGAAGCGCTCGAAGAACTCGGCCTCCAGCAGGTGGCGCAGGATCTCGCGCTGCACCTCGGGCGCGGGCGTTTGCGGCTCCCAGCGCGCCTCGATCTTGTCGCGCAGCCAATCGCGCTGCGCCGGATCGGCGAGGAACATGAACTCGTAGCCGGTGGTGCCGCAGTAAATCTTCTTGAGCGAGTCGATCATCTCGCGCAGCGGCATCACGCGGCCACCGAGGAAATGGGGCACGGATGCAGGCCGGTCGAGGTCAGCATGGGTGAAGCCGAGCGCATCCAATTCCAGGAGCGGCTGCCGGGGCGGCCACTCCTGGCGGAGCGGGTCGAGATCCGAGAGCGTGTGGCCCATCTCGCGATAGGAGCGCACGAGGCTGGCCACGCGGAGGGTCCAGTCGGCATCGCCGGCGTCGGCCATCGGCGCGGCGCGGCGCGGCTC
>CALMOL010000474.1:0-14838 GCA_937871685.1 uncultured Verrucomicrobiota bacterium | reverse complement strand
CAGGTGGGGTCCACCGAGCGCGGGTCGCGCTGCCATTGCTCGTAGGCCGCGTCGAGCGCGGCGGCATTCGATTGGTTGGCGAAGGAGTTGTTTTTCATGGCAAAAGGCTTCAGCGAGAGGAATCGGCGCGGGTCCAAGCGACGCTCGGAACAAGAAAAAATCGCGGCCCGCCGGGCGCCGCATCCTCGCCCGGCGGCTCTGAGGCAAGCCGGCGGTGTTTCAAAATGGGGCGCGAAGCTAGGCCGAGGCGTTCCGGGCGCAAGGGTGGCCGCGCGTCGCGTGACGGTGCTCTGCCGCGTTGACTTGCCCGGCCCGCCGGCTCTATCACTTGCGCCAATGAAAAACCCCCTGTCTCTCGCCCTCCTCGCGATCCTGGCACTCGGAGTCGCGCCGGCCGCCTTCGCGCAGGAGCGCACCCTCTCTTACGACACGGCCACCGAGCAGACCGTGCTCGTCGTGCAGCGCGTCCAGCCCGCCGTGGTCAACATCAACACCGAGCGCATCGTGCGGCAGCAGGGGCAGGACCCCTTCGACCAGTTCCTCAACGAGTTCTTCGGCCGCTCCGTGCCGCGCGGCGGCGGCGGCGAGCAGCGCCGCGGGTCGCAGAGCCTCGGCTCCGGCTTCGTGGTCTCGGCCGACGGCTACATCATCACCAACGAGCACGTCGTCGAGCGCGCGTCCGACCTCAAGATTTCCGTTTCATTCCCGGACGGCACCACCTACGACGCCAAATACATCGCCGGCGAGCGCCAGTCGGACCTCGCCCTGCTCAAGATCGAGCCGAAGGGCGGCCAGCCGCTGCCGTTCATCGACCTCGCCAAGCCCTCGCCCAACTACCTCGGCCAGACCGTGCTCGCGCTGGGCAACCCGCTGGGCTACACCTCGTCGGTCTCGCGCGGCATCCTCTCGGCCAAGGAGCGCGAGGTGCAGGTCGAGGACGTGCGCTACAAGAAGCTCCTGCAGACCGACACCGCCATCAACCCCGGCAACTCCGGCGGCCCGCTCGTCGATCTCGCCGGGCGCCTGTGCGGGGTGAATTCCGTGCGCCTCTCGTTCACGCCAAACCGCCAGCCCGTGCAGGGCATCGGCTTCGCCATCCCGGCCGACGTGGTGTCCGCGAAGTTCGACCAGTTCCGCAAGGCGGGCGAGTCGCGTCGTTCGGATGGCTTGGCCGGCGGCGGCGGCGGGTCGAAGCCGCCTTCCGAGGCCACCGCGGGCTCGGCGGCATGGAAGTATTTCGGCCTGGAGTTCCAGTCGGTGAGCAACGACCTCGCCAAGCTCTTCGGCCTGCCCGTGGAATCCGGCGTGCTGATCTCCGACGTGGACATCGCCGGCCCCGCGCGCAAGGAGGGCGTCAAGCGCGGCTTCGTCGTGTATCGCGTCGGCCGCACCGAGGTGACCGAGCCGCGCGACGTGGAGAAGGCCCTGTCCGGCGTGAAGCCCGGCCAGGAGATAGACTTCGTGGTCGGCCTGCCGAGCGGCTCCATCCCCGGCGTGCGCGGCGGCCAGCAGACCGCCACCATCACGCTCCTGGCGCGCGATCCGAGCAAGGCGGCGAAGTGAAAGACTCGAAGCTCGAAATTCGAAACTCGAAACAAGCGCCGGAAAAGACGGCAAGCGCCGGAAGCTTGTCCTGGCCGCGGGTTTCGCTTTCGGGTGCTTTTTCTTTCGGGCCTTGTTTCGAGTTTCGAGTTTCGAACTTCGAGTTTTCCCCCGCATGATCGAGGTCGAGCAGCTCACCAAGGAATACGCCGGCCAAGCGGCCGTGCGCGGCGTGTCGTTCAAGGTGGGGCGCGGCGAGATCGTCGGCTTCCTCGGCCCGAACGGCGCCGGCAAGTCCACCACGATGCGAATCCTGGCCTGCTACCTGCCGGCCACCTCGGGTCGCGCGCGGGTGGCCGGCTTCGACGTGTTCGAGCAGTCGCTGGAGGTGCGCCGCCGCCTCGGCTACCTGCCGGAAAACGTGCCGATCCCCGCCGAGCTGCGCGTGGATGAATACCTTTCCTACCGCGCCGCCTTGCGCGGCCTTTCCGGCAATCGCGCCCGCGCGCGCGTCGCCGCGGCCAAGGAGCAGTGCGCGCTCGGTGACGTCGGCCGGCGCATCATCGGGCAGCTTTCCAAGGGCTACCGCCAGCGCGTGGGCTTGGCTGATGCCCTGCTCCACGAGCCGGACCTCCTCATCCTCGACGAGCCGACCATCGGCCTCGACCCCGAGCAAATCGCGCAGGTGCGCGACCTCATCCGCTCCCTCGGCGAGCGCCACACCGTGCTCCTCTCCACGCACATCCTGCCCGAGGTGGAGGCGGTGTGCTCGCGCGTGATCATCATCCATCGCGGCCGCATCGCCGCGCAGGGCACGCCGGCCGAGCTGACCGAGCAGGCCCACGCCGCCACGCACATCCGCATTGAGGCCAAGCCCCCGGCTGGCGCGGTGGACGCCGCCGCGCTGCTGGCCGCGCTGCCGGGCGTGGAGGCCGTCGAGCGCGTGACCGGGGGCGCGGGCGAGTGGCGCCACTTCGAGCTGCGCGCCGCCGCCGGCATGGATCCGCGCGAGGAAGTCTTCCGTTTGGCTTCCGCGCGCGGCTGGACTCTGCGCGAGGTGTCCCGCCGCCAGCCAAGCCTGGAGGAAGTGTTTGTGCGGATCATTCACTCGGGGGAGGGGGAGGTGAATCGTGAATCGTGAATGGTGAATCGTATCCCGAGTCGCTGCTCTTCCCTTGATCGGGCCGCTCGTGGGTTTCCGCCTTTACCTGTTGCCACGATTCACCATTCACCATTCACGATTCACCTTTCTTCTCCGATGCGTCCCTTCCTCGCCCTCATCGAGCGCGAACTGAAAGCCCTCTTCTACTCGCCGGTGGCCTACGTGGTGCTCGGCGCGTTCTTCCTGCTCACGGGGCTGAACTTCTACTCGGTGGTCTCCGCCTTCTCGCGCGGGCCGGCCGGCGTCACGCTCGTGGAGGCGTATTTCAACACCATCGTCTTCTGGTTCGCGCTGCTGCCGGTGTTTCCGCTGCTCACCATGCGGCTCTACGCGGAAGAGTTCCGGCTCGGGACGTGGGAATTGCTCCAGACCGCGCCGGTGCGCGACTGGCAGATCGTCCTCGCCAAGTTCCTCGGCGTCTTCTGCTTCTACCTGCTGCTGTGGATCCCGACCACGCTGTATTTCGCCGTGTTCCAATGGGTCACCCGCGAGGACGCGGCGCAGGCGCTCGGGGCGTATGGCGGGTCGTTCCTGCTGATCCTGCTGATGGGCGCCTTCTTCCTCTCGCTGGGCGCGCTGTGCTCGGCGCTCACCTCCTCGCAGATCGTCGCGTGGGTCACCTCGTTCGCCGTGATCGTGGCCGTGTTCTTCACCGGTTTCCTCGGCTACGTGGTGCCGAACATCTCCCAGAACCTGCGCGACATCGTGGCCTACTTCTCGACCGCCGAGCACATGTATGAGTTCACCCGCGGCCTGATCGATACTCGCCCGCTGGTCTATTACCTGAGTCTCACGGTCCTGCTTCAGTTTCTCACCTTCCTCGTCCTCCAGTCCCGCCGGTGGCGGAGATGAAAAGGGAGAAAGCTTCAAGCATCAAGCCTCAAGGAAGGCGCGAAGGAGAAAGACGGAAAGGTTCAACGCACCATCCCAGACCTCTGGTTCTTCCTTTTCGGCGCTTCCACCTTTCTGCCCTTCCTTGAAGCTTGATGCCTGAAGCTTGAAGCTTTTTCCCCTCTCCGTGAGCGACGCCTCTCCAAAATCCTCCATCCGCCGCTTCCGCATCGGCGCGAACGTCCTCGCGCAGGTGATCGCCGTCTGCGTGCTCGTCGCCGCGGCCAACTGGCTGGCTTTCCGGCACTGGCGCAAATACGACTTCTCCCGCGAGCGCGATCATACCCTCACCGCGCGCACCACGGCCTTCCTCGCCGAACTACAGAAGCCGGTGCGCCTCGTGGTCTTCTTCGGCAATTCCTCGCCCATCTTCGCCGACGTAAACCTCCTCGTGGAACGCTACCGCGCCACCTCGCCGCGCATCGAGGTCGAGTCCATCAACCCCTACCGAGACCAATCGCGCGCCTCCGAGCTGGCCGCGCGCTTCAAGGTCGGCCGCGAGGAAAACCTCGTGATCGTCGAGTGCGAGGGCCGCTCGAAGATCGTTGGCGCCGACGATCTCGCCGAGTGGGATCGCACCGGAGCCGCGCTCGGCCAGCCGCCGCGCGTGGTGGCTTTCCGCGGCGAGGCGGCCATCACCGGCGCGATGCTCGAGGTGGTCGAGCCATCGCGAGGCGTGATCTATGTGCTGCGCGGCCTTGGCGGTCCCGACCTGGGCGCCACCTCGCCCATCCGCATCTTCACCACGTTGCTGGAGCGCGAGAACCTCAAGATTGCCGAGCTCTCGCTCGCCAACGCCGCCGCCGTGCCCGCGGACGCCGCCGCCGTGTTCATCGTCGGCGCCAAATACGATCCCTCCGAGCCGGACATCGCCCTGCTGCGCCAATACTGGGAGCGCAACGGCCGCTTCCTCGTCCTGCTCGACCCGAACTCCTTCACCCCGCGCCTTCAAGCGTGGCTCGGCTCGCTCGGCATGGTGCTGCAGGACGACCGCCTCTTCGGCAACTTCGGCCCGCCGCAGGGCATCGTGAACACCGTGATCTCCGAATTCCTGGGCGGCACGAGCCTCGCGCAGAAGTTCCAAGGCGTGAACCCGGTGTTCTCCGGCGGCACCGCCACCTTCGCGCTGGAGCCGGCGCGCGTGTTGCCCGCCGGCCTTCGCACCGTGGGCCTCCTCCAGGCCGTGAAGGGCTACTGGGCCACGCCCGAATGGCGCACCGCCGGCGTGCGCGCCCCGGAGCTGAACCCCGCGCGCGACCGCCAGACCGACCTCGTCTTCGCCGGCACCGTGGAGCGCGAGGATGCCCCGGCCGAACCCTCGTCCACCGCCCCGCCGCGCGGTGGCCGCCTCGTGGCCGTGGCCAACGCGGCCTACCTGCTCGACGACAACCTCACCCAGCCCGGCGCCGACTTCACCCTGGCCGCCGTGAACTGGTCCCTGCGCCGCGAAGCCTTGGTGGGCATCCCGCCGCGCGCGGTGCGCTCCTTTTCCGTGACGATCCCCGAGCCGCAACTCCAGCGCATCTTTCAAATCACCGTGCTGCTGATCCCCGCCCTGGCCGCCGCGCTCGGGATTTTCGTGTGGCGTCGGCGGAGGGCGTGAACGCGGGACGCCGCTGGCGGGAAGCGTTGGCCGTGTGAACTTGCCGCTGTGTCCGCCCTGTCCATTATCGATCGCATGGAGGAAGCCACGCAGCGCGTCCAAGACCGGCTGCGCCGCGCCACGGCGGCGTTACGGGAGGCTGGTGTGCCGCACTGTGTGGTCGGCGGCAACGCCGTCGCCGCGTGGGTCGCGCAAGCCGATGCAGGTGCGGTGCGCAACACACGAGATGTGGACATCATGGTGCGGCGCGCCGACTGGCCGCGCGTCCAAGCTGTAATGGAAGCCGCCGGTTTCACCTACCGTCACGCGCGGATGGTGGACATGTTTCTCGACGGCCCTGACGCGAAGGCACGCGACGCCGTTCATGTGCTTTTCGCGGGGGAGCGCGTGACGGCGGACCAGCTCGTGCCGAACCCGGAGATGGAGGAAAGCACCGACTTGGCCGGACTGTCCGTTCTCAATCTCGAAGCCCTGGTGCGCGTCAAGCTGTGCGTCTGGCGAGATAAGGATCGGACGCACCTTCGCGATTTTATCGATGTGGGCTTGGTGGATGTGAGGTGGCCGCCGCGCTTCATTCCCCCGCTGGCGGATCGGTTGCGTTTCCTGCTGGAGAACCCGGAAGACTTCGTGGCGTAACGAGCCTCACCACTCCCGCCGCACGCCGCCGCTCACGAGCCGAGGCTGGCCCTCGGTCACGAGGCCGTCGGCGGTGCGGCCGGCCTCGGCGCGCTGGTTGAGGAGGTTCTCGACGGACACCCGCGCGAGCCAGTTCGCGGTGAATCGGTAGCTCACGGCCGCGTCCAGCGTGACGGCGGGCGCGAGGCGCAGCGTGTTCAGATCGTCCTCGAATTGCTCGCCGGAAAAGCGGAGCTGCGCGCTCGCCTGCCAGCGGCCCTCGGTCCAGCGCGCACCGGCGGTGAGCTGATGCAGCGGCGTTTGCGCGAGGCGTTTGCCCTCGAGGACTGGCTGCGACTCGGCGCGCTCGACCTCGGCGCGGGTGAACAGATACGACGCCTCGAAGCGCCAAGCCTTGGTCGGCGTCCAAGCGACCTCGGCCTGCGCGCCGATGATGCGGGCGCGGCCGAGATTTTGCCGCTGCCGCCCCACGCCGCCGGCGGGCAGCGCGCCGAAGAGCGGCGTGTTCGACGGCCCCTGCGCGAGCGTGACGTTCGCCACGGGGCGGTGCAGCTCGTTGTGAAACGCCGTCGCGGAAAGCGTCCACGCGGAGGCAGGCTTCCACTGCACGCCGGCCTCCGCGCCGTAGAGGCGCTCGGGGGAGAGCGCGGGGTTGGCCTCGGTGACGTCGTTGCGAACGCGGAAGGGGCGATAAAGCTCGTTGAGCGTCGGCACGCGGAAGCCGGAATACGCCGCGGCGCGAATACGAAGTGCACCGGGCTCGGCGAGGAGGTCGTGCGTGCCGCCGAGGCGGGCGTTGAAGGTGAGGCCGTCGCGATCGGCGAAGCGGTCGTCGCGCGTGACCGCGCCCGTGGCGAGGTCACGCTCGCGGCGATGGCCGTCGGTGTCCGCGTGCCAGTCGAGCCGGCCGGCGGCGGTGAGCGTGGTGCGCGGGCCGAGCTTCCACGCGTCCTCGGCGAAGAGGCCGACGAAGAATTGCTCGCCGCCGGCCGCGCGGTTCATCGTGAAGCGGTCCCCGATGAAGCGGAAGCGCTCGCGCGTCTCGCCCGTCACGGTGCGCACGTCCGCGCCGAGCCCGAGGCGGTGCGAGTCGCCCAGCGGCAGGCGCAGCGCCACGCTGCCGCCGAGGGCGTGGGCGGGCACCGAGGATTGGTCGAGGCTCGGCGTCTCGGCGGTGCGCGTGTCGTTCACCGCGGAGAAGGTCGAGGAAAACTCCCGCCACTGGCCGTAGATCTGCGCCTGCCAGACGATGCCGCGGTCACGCACGGCGCCGTCGAGCGCGGCGGAGAAGTCCAGCGCGCGGGTGGAGTTGTTGGTGAGCGGCGTGCCGTTGCCGCGATCCTCCTGGAAGCCGCCGACCTTGAGCGTGAGCGCCGTGGCGTCGCCGATCTCCCAGCGCACGCCGCCGTCGAGAATGTCCGCGTGGGCGTCAGCCGCGATGTCCACCGGGCCGCGCTGGCCGGCGCGCACGGTCGGGTAGCCGTCGGTCGAGAAGCGATCCGCGCGGCCGAAGAGGCGGACGGAGCGGCCATTGGCGAGCGGCACGGCCACGCTTCCGGCCACGTCAGCCTCGTAGGTGCCGCGGTTGCCGCCGGTGAGTTCCAGGCGCCACGCGTCGCCGGCCGGCTCGGCGGAGATCAATTCGATGGTGCCGCCGAGCGCGGCGTTGCCCCACAGGCCCGCGCCGCCGCCTTGCGTGACCTCCACGCGGCCGATGCTCGCCACCGGCAAGCGACTCCAATACACCCACCCACCGAAGGGATCGTTCTGCGGGATGCCGTCGAGCAGCACGAGCGTGCGACCCGCGCCGGAGGGACCGATGTTGCGCAGCGACACGCCCTGCGCGGTGGGATTGGCGGTGCGCGACCCGTTGCGCCGGAAAAGCGAGAAGCCGGGCACGCGGTCACGCAAGAGATCGTCCAGGCGCAAGGCCGGCGCGGCCGCGAGGTCCTCGGCCTTCACCACCGTCACGTCCAGGCCCGATTGCTCCGGCGGCGTGGCGAGCCTCGCCTCCCCCGACACCACCACGCGCGGCGGCTCCTGCGCCCCCGCCAGCCCAGCGGACAGAAGGATTAGCCACAGAGGCACAGAGGCCACAGAGAAGGGAAGAGAGGTTTTCATGCGCGGTCCCAAGGCGATGGCTCCACGGAATTGCCCACGCGGTTTTCCGATCCGGCCTCTGTGCCCTCTGTGTCTCTGTGGCTAAATAGTTCAGGCTGCCGCCAGCGGGGCCTGCTGGCGCGTGCGAACGGTGACCACGGCGCCCTCGATGCGGCGAATCTCCACCTCGGTCTCGCTCGCCACGAAGTCGCCGTCGCTCACCACGTCCACCAGCGTGTCGCCGAACTGCGCCTTGCCCGCCGGCCGCAGTGGCGTGCGCGTCACGCCGGCCAGGCCCACGGCGAGCCCGGTCAGCACGCTGCCGACGGGCACCAGCGGGCCGGACGAGCCGCCGCTGACCTCGGCCGAGAGCACCATCGAGCGATACACGCGCGTCTTGGGCAGCATGGAGGTGATGACCGCGATGCAGATCGCGGAGAAGACAATCGCCAGGCCCAGCGAGCTCAGCGCCGGCAGCGCCTCGGCCGCCGTCGGTAGCCAGGGCTGCGAGGGATAACGGTCCAGCATCGCCCACACCATCGCGCCGAACATCAGCGCCACGCCGACCAGGGCGATGGCCACGCTCCCGCCGAGGAAGACGAAGTCGGCCACCACGAGCAGCACGCCGAGGACGAACAGCGCCACCACCTCGAAGCCCGCCAGGCCCGCGACGTAGTGGCCGCCGAAGAACAGCGCGAAGAAGACCACCGCGAGGATCGCCGGGATCGTCGCGCCCGGCATCTTGAACTCGAGGTAGGCGCACACGATTCC
Source organism: uncultured Verrucomicrobiota bacterium (assembly GCA_937871685.1). Lineage (GTDB taxonomy): Bacteria > Verrucomicrobiota > Verrucomicrobiia > Chthoniobacterales > SZAS-18 > SZAS-18. The sequence continues at coordinate 6,133 of CALMOL010000474.1, read as the reverse complement.
GCCGAGCAGGAAGAGCGGCGCAAGGCCCGCCAGCGCCAGCGCCACGCGCTCGAAGCCGGAGGGCAAGACCTTCACCACCGGCCCGTTCAACTTGGCCTGACGCACGAGGTCGGCGATGGAGTCGGCGATGCCCTCGGCGAGGATCGGCTTGCCGGCGATGCGGCGCGCGGCCGCCTTGGCGTCGAGCGTGAGGAGCTTGCCCTTCGGCGAGATCACCTCGTCGCCGATCTTCACCTCCGTCTCGTCGTCGATGAACGCCTGGGCCAAGTCGGGGTTGTGCCCCTGCTGCGAGGCGACGGAGCGCGCGTAGGAGGAGAAATACGAGACCGTCTTCTTGCGCATGTCCTTGTCGAGGTCCTGCCCGCCGCCCTGCACGGGGGCGGCCGCGCCGATGGCGGACACGGGGGCCATCCAGATCTGCTTGGTGGCGAGCGCGATGAGCGCGCCCGCGGAGCCGGCGTTGGTGTTGATGAAGGTGTAAGTCGGAACCTTCACGGCGAGGAGGGCCTTCTGGATGTCGATGCACGCGCCCAGCGAGCCGCCGAAGGTGTTCATTTCCAGGATCACCGCCGCGGCGCCGGCGCGTTCGGCGCGCTTGAGGGCGCGGCGCAGCACGACGAGCTGGGTCTTGTTGATCTCGCCGTCGATCTCCACCACCACCACGCTGCCGGATGTGATGTCGGCCGCCGCGGGCGAGGCCGCCGTCTGCGCGCGCGCGAAGCCGGCGGCGAGGAAGGCGACGAGGAGCAGGAGAAGACGGACGGCGCGCATGACGGCTGGAAGCGTATCACCGGGAGCGCGGGCGGGCGAGCCGGCGACGCGGCAGTGATTTCGACAGGAGGACAGGAAGGCAGGAGAAACAGGAGGGGAAGGGGAAAGGAGCCAGGGTGCGGATCAAGGGCGTCGCCGCGTGATGAGCGCTCAGCTTTTTTCTCTTTTTCTGTCCTCCTGCCTTCCTGTCCTCCTGTCAAAATCACTGTCGCTTCGAGTGGTCATCGTCCGGCACGAAGCGCTGGTAGAGGAACGAGGCGGCCATCGCGATCACCGCCACGGCCATGAAGGCGCCGATGCGGTAAAGCTGCCCGAGCGCCACCGTGTCGTGCAGGAAGAGCTTGAGCAGCGTGACGCCCAGCAGCGCGAGGCCGGCAATCCGCACGGCGCGCTCCCGCCGGATGATGCCGGCGATCACCAGACCCAGCGCAAAGCTGGCCCAGCCGATCGTGTAGGCGAGGTCGCGCGCGAAGTTGCCCGAGAACTCCAGCATCCGCGTCGAGTCGCCACGGGCGAACCAGTCCGCGATCTCCAGGTTCAGCAGGAGGAAGAGCAGGATCACGCCGCCCGCGCCGAGCCAGCCCCGCAGGCGGAACTCGCCGATGCGGTCCTGCGGCGGCTTCAGCAGGTGCGCCCCGAGGAAGCAGCACGCGGCGACGATGCCGTAGGTGTAGAGGATCCAGTTGAAGACGCGCACGTTGCCGCGCGGGTAGTAGGAAAGGACGGCCGGATTCAGCGCCAGCCGTGCGAAGGCCATCGCGAGCAGCCCGACCCCCGCCACGCGCAGGCCGGGGTGCGGCACGCGCTGCATCCACCACAGCAGCGCCGCGCCCTCCAGCGCCCAGCCGAGCGTGATCCACTGCCGCGAGAAGTGGAGCGGAAAAATCAGCGTGATGAAGAACAGCGCTACCCCACCCCACCACGCGAGCTGCGTGTTGCGGCCGGGATGCTCCGGCGGCAATTCCCGCGCCCGCTGCCATGTGCCGACAATGAACGGCACCGCGAAGGCCAGCGGCAGCAGGCCGAGGTAGTCATCAGAAATCCATCTCCCCGACAGGCGATACATCAGGAAGAACTGCACCGGCCCCGCCAGCGCCGCCGTCGCCCAGACGGTCGAGCCGTCTCTCCAGCGCTCTCGGAAAAGAAACGGAAAAGCCGCGAACAATGCGAGGAACCCGCCGATCCAAAGATTGATCGGCAGCACGGAATCCCCCGTCGGCATCCCGGCGCCGACGCGCTCGATCCACGCCCATTGCACCGCGCCCGCCCCAGCCAACGCGGCCGCTGGCAGCCACGGGAGGCGCAGGAAATTTGCCAAGGCGAGCGCCAGCCCGGAAAGCACCAGCGCCAGCCCCAGCACGCGGTGCGGGTCGGGCGGAGTCAGTCGCAGCGTCGCCATCACAAGGAGCGCGAACGGCAGGAGCAGCGAAAGCACCGGCAGTTGCGCGCGCGCCTCGTCCTCCAGGCTGCGCGGTCCATCCGTGACCGCCGGAGCAAAGCGCTTCCGCAGAAACAACGCCGCCCCCGCGAAGAGCAGGCAGAAGCCGCCGATGATCAGGAGAAAGAAGCCCAAATCATCGCGACTCGCTCCCTCGACCGCCGCCGGCAGCCGCAGCAGCCACGCCAGCGCGGCGCCGACCGTGATCAACAGCGCCGCGAGCACCGGCAGCACGCCGCCCGTGACGACCGCCAAGCCAATCGCCACCGCGACGAGCAGCAGCACGCCGAGCCACACGAGCGCGGGCGGCGCGCTCATCTTGAAGATCGGCAGCAGCACGAGCAGCAGCGCCGCCGGGGCGAACCAGCCCAGCTCCGGCCCCGCCGCCACCTCCGGCCGGCGCGAGCGCAGCCACAGCGGGAAAGCCGTGTAGAGCAGCGCGAATCCCAGGTAGCCGCCGAGCATCCACGACAGCATCGCGTCGCTCACCCAGTTGCTGGTCCACACCGCCAACCACGCCCACGCCACGCCGGCCGCCACCGACTGCAACCGCGCAGCCGGCGGATGCATCCACACCAGCGCTAGCAGCGCCGCACTGCTCAGGCCCATCAGCACCAGCAGCGTGCCCGGTTGCTCTGCGGCCACCGCGCTGGCATCCCCGCCGAGGCAGCACCACGCCACGAGCATCCCGGCGAAGGCCACCATCGCGGACGCCCCGGCGGCCTCCTTCGTGATCCCGCCGCGCCCGCGCGCCAGCGCCACCACGCCGAGATACAAGGCGGAGAATCCCGCGCACGCCGCCACGTAAGCGCGGAAGTTCCCGGCGTTCGCGTGATTCACCGCCCACCACGCGCCAAGCGTGATCGTGCCGCCGGCCGCCATCGGCAGCAGGAAATGCCACGCTCGCCCCTGCCACAGCGCCACCGCCGCCACGCCCGCGCCGAGCGCCGCGCAGTAGCCCGAGATCGTCAGCAAGCTCCCGCCGCCGCCCGGCAGGATCACCGGCGTGAGGAAGCCGCCGAGCATCCCGAGCACCGCCACCACGCGCGCGTCCATCCGCACCGCGAGCAGGAAGGCCCCCGCCGTGACCACGACCATCAGCCCAAACGTCAGCCCCTCGCTGAACGCCGGAAAGTGATACACCGCCCGGCACGCGAAGATCACCGCGTAGAGGATCACCACGCCCGTGGCACACAGCGTTTGCGCCGCCACGTGGTAACGCTCGCGCGGGAGCCACAGGCCGCCGGCCACGAGGACCACGCCGGCCAGGGCGCTCAGCGTCGCGCGCAGCGCGGGCGGCACGAGGTCGTGCTCGAACGAATACTTGATGAAGAACGCGAACCCGAGGAACAGCGCGAAGCCGCCGATCCACGCGAAGAGCTTCGCGCCGGCAAACTGCTCCCACGAGATCACCGGCCGCTCCGGCGCCGTCACCGGCGGCGGAACCCTCGTCACTGTCGGCCCCGGCGGCACGGGTGGAACCGGCCGCGCGACCGTCGGCCCCCCCGTCTTGGGCAGCGCGGGCTCCGCCGGCCAATGCCCCCCCGCCTTGGCCGCGGCCAGCTCTGCCCCCCCGGGCGCCACTGGCTCCGCCGCGCGCACCGTTTCGGGCACCACGAGCGGCAGTTCCGGCACCTTCGTGACCGGCGCCGGGGCATTCATGACCGGCAACGGCGGCGGGCGCGGCGAGGAAACGGCGAGCGCGGCCGCCAGCGTCAAAGGCTCCTCCTGCGCCGCGGCCGGCACCTCCACCGGCTTCTGCCGCGGCGGCTCCACCGGCGCCACCCCGCCCAAGCTGGCCCGCAAGTGCCGCAGTTCCTCGCGCAGCGCCCCCAGCTCCCGCTGCATCTCCTCCCGCGACCGCTTGAGCGACAGCACGTTCACGAGCGTCCAGATCGGCAGCACGAGGACCGCGACGAGCACGAGAAGACCGAGCAGGCCAAGGAGAGCTTCCATAGGGAGATCGACACCGACGCTGCCTGTTGTCTCACGCTGCTCGTCAGCACCAAGACAAAATTTCAATCCAACCATCTGCCCAGGCGATGCCCTTATACGGCCCGCGGCCGAGGGTGTCACCAGCGCGCTTGAGGGTGGCGCGGGGCACGGAGGGCGGCACCGTCCCGGTCTATGCCTACGAACGTCCTGGGCGCTCCGCTGGCCTGCTGCTGCCTGCGGCCAAAAACCGGCTTTTACCGCGACGGCTATTGCCGCACCGGGCAGGGCGACGTGGGCCTGCACACGGTCTGCGCGCGCGTGACCAAGGAGTTCCTGGAGTTCTCCCGCGAGCAGGGCAACGACCTGATCTCGCCGGTGCCGGAATACGAGTTCCCCGGCCTGCGCCCCGGCGACAAGTGGTGCCTGTGCGTGCGCCGCTGGAGCGAGGCGCTCAAGGCCGGCTGCGCCCCGCCGGTGGTGCTGGAGGCCACGCAGATGTCGGCGCTGGAATTCGTCACGCTGGAGGAACTCCAGGCGCACGCGGTCAAGGGCTGATCATGCCGAGACCAGGCGGCGCCTGGGTTTTTAGCCACAGATTAACGCAGATTAAAAGAGATTACGGGATTGCGGGCCGTGGCCGAGTCACCAGGACGACGGCTCTGCCGACGAAGAGGGCCGTTCTTGAGCGCGGCCGGCTTGCTCTGGAAACGTCCGGCCCGGCCAGGCCAAATCTCCTTTAATCTGCGTTAATTTGTGGCTTCCCCAGCGTCTGGCGCGCCCGGATGGTTAAAGTGCGCGGCTTCACCCACCGCCTTATCCTCCTTGCTCGCCAGTCCTTTTCGAGCGCTCGCCTCGCGCAATTATCGCCTTTGGTTCGCCGGCCAGACCGTCTCGCTGCTGGGCACTTGGATGACTCAGACGGCGACGCTTTGGCTGACGTATCAGCTCACGTCGTCGTCCTTCGCGGTGGGCGTGCTGGCGTTCTGCACGCAAGCGCCATCCTTCCTGCTCGGGCCGCTGGCGGGCACCTGGGCGGACCGCGTGGACGGCCGGCGGCTGCTGATGATCACGCAGGCGCTCTCGATGCTGCAATCGTTCGCGCTGGCGGGCTTCGCCTTCGCCGGGATGATCGACACGGCGCACCTGCTGGTGCTCGGGGCCTTCCAGGGCGTGGTGAGCGCGTTTGAGATGCCGGTGCGGCAATCGCTGATCGTGACCTTCGTGGAGGACCGCGCGCATCTGAGCAACGCGATCGCGCTGAACTCGACGATGTTCAACCTGGCGCGGCTCGCGGGGCCGGCGCTGGCGGGCTTCGTGATCGCGGCCTGGGGGCCAGCGGTGTGCTACGGGATCGATGGGCTGAGCTTCGTGGCGGTGCTCGCGTGCCTGGCGATGATGCGGCTCGCGCCGCGGGAAGAAAAGAAGGTGGCCGAGCGCGCCAGCGTGTGGGCCGGGGTGGCGGAGGGATTTTCCTACGCGTGGAATCATCCGCTGATCCGCACGCTCCTGGTCCTGGTGACGGCGGTGTCGTTCTTCGGGTTTTCCTACTCGGTGCTGGTGCCGGAGTATGCGCGCGACGTGTTCAAGGGCGACTCGAAGACGCTGGGCTACCTGATGTCGGGCACGGGCATCGGCGCGCTGATGGCGGCGCTTTACCTGAGCACGCGCTCGAGTGCGCAGGGGCTGGGCCGGGTGCTCGGGACCGGCGGCGTGCTGCTGGGCTTCGGGGTGATCGCGTTCTCGCAGATGCGCTCGCTGTGGACGGCGCTGCCGTGCATGACGGCCATTGGCCTGGGCGGCGTGCTGCTGATGGCCGGGAGCAACACGATGGTGCAGACGCTGGTGGACGACTCCAAGCGCGGCCGGGTGATGGCGCTCTTCGTGATGACCTTCACGGGAACCACGCCCCTGAGCGCCCTGGCCGCGGGCTCCCTGGCCCATCGCATCGGCACCACGTGGACGCTGCTCGCCTCCGGCCTCATCGTGCTG
>CALMOL010000473.1 GCA_937871685.1 uncultured Verrucomicrobiota bacterium | reverse complement strand
GGGTTGGAAAAATGGGAGGGCAAGGGAGCGTTGGGGGGCACCCGAGGCAAGGGGAAAGGGAGGCAGGGCCGGGAGGACGGATGACCGGAGAAGATGGAGAATCGAGCGAAGCGAGAAAGCCAGGGTGCTTGGGGCAATGGCAGACGCGCCGGGTTGGATCGTGGAGTGCGGCTGGCCGGCGCAGGCTGCTGGTGGGGGACTTCTGTGCCGCCAGCCTTTCATGAAGCCGGCCACGCGCTAGGTTTCGGCACCCTTTTCGATCTCCGGCCCCTGCCATCCTTCATCCTCTCGGTCCGATCTTCTCGGCTCCCCTCTTATGCTCACCGAAGACCTCGTCCGCCAGCGCCTCCAAACCGTTTCCTATCCAGGCTTCCGCCGGGACATCGTTTCCTTCGGCGTCGTGCGCGCTGTGCAGGTCAATGCCCCGGACCAGGGCGTGACCGTGCTCCTGGCGCTCACCACGAGCGACCCAGCCGTGCCGCAGAAGGTCAAGGACGACGTGCACGCCGCGCTGGAGACACTGCCCGGCGTCGGGCCGATCAACGTGCGCATCGATATCACCGCGCCGCCCGCGCAGGGGCCTGGGGCGCTCGGCCAGCAGCAGGGCATCCCCGGCGTTCGCCACGTCATCGCCATCGCCTCCGGCAAGGGCGGGGTGGGGAAGTCCACCGTCGCCGCCAACCTCGCCGTGGCCCTCGCGCGCGCCGGCTCCGCGGTGGGCCTGTGCGACTGCGACATGTATGGCCCCTCGGCCGCGCTGATGTTCGGCACGCGCGACCCGCTCACCGCCACGGAGGACAACCAAATCATCCCGATCGAGGCCCACGGCATCAAGCTCGTCTCGATGGGCTCCCAGCTCGGCGACGACGCTCCCGCCATCATGCGCGGGCCGATGGTCACGCGCCTCACCCAGCAGTTTCTGCGGCAAACGTCCTGGGGAGAGCTCGACTTCCTCATCCTCGACTTGCCGCCCGGCACCGGCGACATCCAGCTGACCATCGTGCAGACCCTGGCGCTGGCCGGCGCGATCATCGTCACGACGCCGCAGGAGGTAGCGCTCATTGATGCGCGCAAGGCGGCCACGATGTTTGCCAAGACCAACGTGCCGGTGCTCGGAATCATCGAGAACATGGCCTACTTCGAGTGCCCGGACACCGGCAAGCGCTACGACATCTTCGGGTCCGGCGGCGGCCAGCGCGAGGCCACGCGCCTGCGGGTGAAGTTGCTCGGCCAAATCCCCATCGACATCCCCACCCGCGAGGCCGGCGACCGCGGCGTGCCCGTGGTGGCCGCCAATCCCGAGGGCGCGGTAGCGCGCGAGTTCGCCTTCATCGCCCGCGAGCTGCAAGGCGCGCTCGATCTTGGCTGAGAAGGACCGAGAGGATGGCAGGGAGTCCGCCTCGCGTTGTGAGCGCGCCCAACGCGAGTGAGCCTTCCTGCCATCCTCCATCTTCCATCCTCTCGGTCCTTCTGCCCCGCTCCTTCCCGCGCCAACGCATCATCTTTCGCCCATGACTGACCACCTCCGCTCCCTTCTCGCCGAGCGCATCGGCGGGCCGCGCTTCGGCCTCGACACGCCGATCTACAAGTTCGAGAAAATCAAGCGTGCCAAGCGCGCCGCGCTCGCCGCCCGGCCGGACCGCGAGCTCTTCGACCTCGGCGTGGGCGAGCCCGATGGCGCACCCGATCCCGACCTCGTTCGCGTGCTCCAGAACGAGGCCGCCGAGCCCGCGACGCGCGGCTACGCCGACAACGGCGACGCCCGCCTCAAGCAAGCCGCCGCGGGCTACCTGCGGCGCGAGTGCGGCGTGGAGGTGGACGCCGACGCGCAGGTGATCCATTCCATCGGCTCGAAGGCCGCGCTCTCGCTGCTGCCGGCCGCGCTCATCAACCCCGGCGACGTGGCCATCATGACGGTGCCGGGCTACCCGGTCTTCGGCACCCACGCGCGCTACTACGGCGGCGAGGTGTTCGCGCTGCCGCTCACGCGCGAGCGCCATTTCCTGCCCGACCTCGCGGCCATCCCGGCCGACATCACCGCGCGCGCCAAAGCGCTCGTGCTGAACTACCCGAACAACCCGACCGGCGCGAGCGCTACCCCGGAGTTCTTCGCGGGCGTGGTGGCCTGGGCGAAGGAGCACGGCGTGGCCGTGATCCACGACTTCGCCTACGCGGCGCTCATCTTCGAGGGCCGGCCGCTCTCCTTTCTCGCAACGCCCGGCGCGATGGACGTGGGCATCGAGCTGCATTCGGCGTCGAAGAACTTCAACATGACCGGCTGGCGCTGCGGCTTCGTGGCCGGCAACGAGCTGCTCGTGCAGGCCTACGGCGCGGTGAAGGACAACTCGGACTCCGGCCAGTTCCTTGCCGTGCAGCACGCCGTGGCGCACGGCTACGATCATCCCGAGATCATCGCGCGCACCGCCGCAAAATACTCCCGCCGCATGGATCTGCTCGTGCCGATGCTGCGCCGCCTGGGCTTCGACGCGCACAAGCCCAAGGGCTCCTTCTTCCTCTACATTCCCGCGCCGAAGTCCGCCGCGCCGGCCGATGGGTCGGGGGAGCCAGTGGAGTTCGCCAACGCCGAGGCGGCCTCCCAGTGGCTCATCTCCGAGCACGGAATGTCCACCGTGCCGTGGGACGATGCCGGCCCCTTCCTCCGCCTGAGCGTGACCTTCGCCGCGGCCAACGACGAACGCGACGAGCGGCGCGTGGTGGACGCCATCGGCGAGCGTCTCGGCCGGTGGCGCTATCAGTTCTGACGCCTCGACCGATCTCTAGAGCGTTTTCGATTCAGGTGGTCGCACCCGCGGGCGATGACTTGCGGAGAGGCGCCGGCGTTTTGGAGGGCGGTCAGACCTTGGGCGGATGCGACAAGTTTGATCGAAAACGCTCTAATCAG
>CALMOL010000472.1:6202-7164 GCA_937871685.1 uncultured Verrucomicrobiota bacterium | reverse complement strand
CCACCAACCCTCAACTTATCCCCATGGGCATCTTCACCCGCTTCCGCGACATCATCAACTCTAACCTCAACTCCATGCTCGATGGCGCCGAGGACCCCGAAAAGCTCATCCGCCTGATGATCCAGGAGATGGAGGACACCCTCATCGAGATCAAGACCTCCTGCGCCGGCGCCATCGCCGCACGCAAGAAGTCGGCCCGGGCGCAGGACGACGCCCAGCGCCGCGCCGACGGCTGGGCTTCCAAGGCCGAGCTCGCCATCTCGAAGGGCCGCGAGGATCTTGCCCGCGAGGCGCTCATGGAAAAGCGCCGCTGCACCGAGGCGCTCGAGGGTGTGAGCCGCGAGACCGCGCAGATCGAGGAGGTGGTCACGCAATACCATTCCGACATCGCGCAGCTCGAGGAAAAGCTCGGCAAGGCGCGCGAAAAGCAGCGCTCGCTCGTGCAGCGCCACATCCACGCGCAGAAGAAGACCGAGGCGCAGCAGCAGATCCGCCGCTCCGAGTCGGCCGAGGTGCTGGCCCGCTTCGAGCAGTTTGAAAACCGCATCGAGCGCATGGAAGCCGACGCCGAGCTCGTCAACTATGGGCGCAAGGCCACGCTGGAAGAGCAATTCGCCCAGCTCGAGCGCCAGGACGAGATCGAGAAGGAACTGGACACCCTCCGCGCCAAGGCCGCCGCAGCCAAGCCCGCCGCCCCCGCGCCCGGCGCCTGAGCATCTGAACGGCCCAACCCAAGCGCCGGTCGTGGGCGCGGGATGTCCGTGCCGCTTGGTCCCCGCCCGCCTATCCTCCACCGTGATTCCCATGCTCGCCCTTGCCTTTCCGCCCGTGCTCGCCGCCAGCGACATCGCCGTCGCCATCCCGATCGTGGCCATCGTGTTCGGTTGCCTGGTGGCCATCGTGAAGACCATCGCCAACGCCGTCAACAAGCGCCACGAGATGAACCTCAAGCTGCGCGGCGT
>CALMOL010000472.1:0-6192 GCA_937871685.1 uncultured Verrucomicrobiota bacterium | reverse complement strand
GGACACCCTCCGCGCCAAGGCCGCCGCAGCCAAGCCCGCCGCCCCCGCGCCCACGACCATTCCCGCCGCAAGCGGACCGCTGACGGGCAGCGACGCCGACGCCGTGCGCCGCATGCAGGCGGCCGTGGACCGGCTCGAGCAACGCATCGAGGCGCTCGAAACCATTCTCATCGAGCGCTCCCGCGCGCCGCGGTGAGGCAGAAATTAAGAAGGAAGAAGTAGGAAGTATGAAATCTCCAGGCCGCTCGGCCACGCGACGATCAATCGACCTCCCGCTTCTTCCTCTTACGCCTCTGACTCGGCCTTCTTAATTCTTACTTCATCCTCCTTCCTTCCATGTCCTCCCGCCTCCTTCCCCCGCCCTCGCTCCGTCGCTCCTCGCGCGGACTCCTCCTCGGCGTGTTCCGCGGCATCGCGGAGCGCCAGGGCTGGTCCGTGCTGCTCACCCGCATCCTTGGCGTGATCGGCCTCCTGTTCCTCGCCTGCGTGCTCGGCGCCGGCGGCCTCGCCAAGTGGCTCGTGGCCGGCTTCTTCTATCTCCTCGCGGCGCTGCTCATGCCCCCGCCGCGGCGGCTTTCCTGATCGCCTTCCACCCTTCCCCTCATGGCCTCGAAGCAATCCTTCAACCTGCCGCCCGCCCTGCGCGAGTTCCGCCGCTCGCGCGATGGCATCCTGCTCGGCGTGTTCCGCGGCATCGCCGAGAAGAAGAGCTGGAACGTCTTCTGGACGCGCGTGGTGGGCGCGATCGTGCTGCTCGGGCTTTCCGGCATGTTCACGAGCGATGCCGGCCTCTCGCGCCTGCTGCTCGCGGCGTTCTTCTACCTGATCCTCGCCGTGATCCTGCCGCTGGAGGAACCGCGCGCCGACGAGGCCACGCTGCAAGGTGACTTCGGGTCGCCGCGCCAGCGTTCTTGGGCGGAATGGACCGGCTGGAAATGCGAGTCCCAGCCTTCCGCCGACGAGCCCTTCGCGGTGCGCCGCGGCACCTCGCTGCGCGTGCCTTCCTCGCGCCTCGGCACCGAGTTGCCCCGCGGCGACCTCGCCGAGCTGGCCGCGCGCCTGGAGCGCCTTTCGCGCCGCGTGCAGCGCATCGAGGGCGTGGTGACCGGCCCCGAATACGACTGGGAGCGCCGGCTGCGGTCCTAAGGTTCGGAAAACTCGAAGCTCGAAACTCGAAACAAGGCTCGAAAGGAAGGAAGGCCGAAAGCGGCGAGTGCGCGGCCGGAAGCTTTCGGCGCTTGCCGTTCTTTTCGGGCCTTGTTTCGAACTTCGAGTTTCCGTTGGCCGCATGACCGTCCCCGACATCACCGGCCGCGAAACCGCCCGCCTGCGTTTCGCATCGCTCACGCTCGCCCATGCGCGCGACCTGTGGGCAATGGACAACGATCCCGAGGTGATGCGCTTCATTGACGGCGGGCGCGGCGCCCCGTGGGAAGGCTACGAGCAGCGCACCCGGGAATGGCTCGACCGCATCGCGCGCAATTATCCGCCGCATCTCTCGTTCTGGGCTCTGCACCGGCGGGCGGACGACGCCTTCCTCGGCTGGTTTCACCTGCGCCCCAGCCTGCGCGACCTGTGGAGAAACCAAATCGAGCTTGGCTACCGCCTGCGTCGCGAATGCTGGGGGCAGGGCATTGCCACCGAAGCATCCCGGGCGCTGCTGGCCTACGCCTTCACGGAGCACAGGGTGCCGGAGGTGATGGCCCTCACCCTCGCGCGCAATGCGCCCTCTCGTCGCGTGATGGAGAAGGCGGGCCTAGCCTGGACGCACGACTTCACCTTTCCCGCCGAGTTCGTGCCGTGGTGGAACGAGGAAGAGCGCTTAAGCGTGCGCTACGCCGTGACGGCCGAGGATTGGCGCCGGGGAGAAGGAAGAAGTAGGAAGTAAGAAGGAAGAAATGAGATGCCGAAGCGCCGAGGAGGGCCGTCTTCCACGCACCAAGGCGCTCTGAATTGTTTCTTAGTTCTTCCTTCTTCCTTCTTACTTTTCAGCCGTGACCAAGCGATAACCGACGCCTGGCTCCGTGCGCAGCAGGCGCGGCGGGCCGTCCCCCTCGACCTTGCGGCGCAGGTGGGCCATGTAAACGCGCAGGTATTGGCGGTGCTCCTCGGCGTTCGGACCCCACACCTCGCGCAGGATCTGGCGGTGCGTGAGCACGCGGCCGGCGTGGCGCACGAAAAGCGCGAGCAAGGACCACTCGGTGGCCGTGAGGCGCACCTCTCCGCCGTTCACGGAAACGGTGCGCGCCGCGAGGTCCACGCGCAGCGGGCCGGACTCCCATACGCTGCCTTCCCCCGCCCCACCGGCCGTTTGCGCGCGGCGCAGGAGCACGCGCACGCGGGCCGAGAGCTCGGCGGCGGAGAAGGGCTTGGTCACGTAGTCGTCCGCGCCGCCGTCGAGCGCCTGGACCTTCTGGTCGTCGGCGTCGCGCACGGAAAGGATCAGCACCGGCGCGCGGCACCACTCGCGCAGCCGGCGCAGTGCCTCCCCGCCGTCCATGTCGGGCAGCCCGAGGTCGAGCAGCACGAGCGCGGGCGGCTTCTGCGCGGCGAGGATCAGGCCCTCCCCCGCGGTGGCCGCGTCGAGGACGCGCAAGCCATCGGCCTCGAGCAGCGTGCGCAGCAGGCGGCGCATCTGCGGCTCGTCGTCGATGACGAGGGCGAGCGGCGCGGGCGAGGGATCGGGCATCGGCGCAATTAAGCCGGGATTTCCCCGGCCGCCTCGGCGGGCAGTTCGATGATGAACTCGGCCCCGCCGCCCTCTGCGTCCCGCGCGGACACGCTCCCGCCGAGCGCGGCGGCGAGGCGCTGGACAATCGACAAGCCCAGTCCGAGACCACCGGGCATCGCGTCAGGTCCGCGTTGGAATTTCCCAAAGAGCAGGGCGGCGCCGCCGGGCGGCAGGCCGGGGCCGTGATCACGCACCGCGAGGCGCAGCCGGCCGGCGGCGAAGGCGGCCGAGAGTTCTGCTGGCCGGGGCGCATCGCCCGCGTGGGAGGCGGCGTTGAGCAGGAGGTTGACCAGCGCGGTCTCGACCAGCGCGGCGTCCAATCGGAGCGGCGGCATGTCCGCGGGCACAGACATCTCGATGCGATGATCGGGCGCCACTTCATGCGCCGAATCCACGGCGGCGCGCAGCGAATCCAGCACGTCGCACCACTCACGCTTCACCGGCAGGCGGCCCGCCTCGAGGCGCGACATGTCGAGGAGGTTATTCACCGTGCGTTCCAGGCGGAGCGAGGCCTGCCGGATCTCGCTCAGCAGGCGGGCGCGCGTTTCCTCCGGCCGGCGCACGAGCGTGGAAAGGAGGTGCTCGGAGGCCGTGGAGATCACCGCCAGCGGCGTCTTCAGTTCGTGCGAGACGGAATCGAGCAGCGCGCGCTGGAGCCGTTCCGAGGCCTCGGCCAACTCGGCGTGGCGCGCTTGGCGCAGCAGGCCGTCACGCTCCACCGCGGCGGCGACGAGGCCGGCGGCCGTCTCCAGCAGCTCGCGCTCGGCAAAGAGCAGCGCGCGCCCCGGCCGCGCGCGCATCCCGAGGACGCCCCCCGTTCCCCGCGCCGTTCGCAACGGCACGTAGAGCGCGGGCGTGTCCGGCAGCGTGTCGGTGCCTTGCCCGGCCACTTGGCCGTGGTCGAAGGCCCAGCGGGCGACGCCCAGTTCCTTCGGAGTCGCCGGCTCGTCCCCGTCGGGATGCGACCCCGCCGCGAGGGCGCCGGAAGCGTCCGGCAGGAGAAACGTGACGCGCGCCTCGAACAAGCGCTCCAGTTCCTCGGCCGCCCCGCGCAAAGCGCCCGCCAAGTCTGGCGCCGCCGAGAGCGCACGCGTGAGGCGGTAGAGCGCCGTGGCCCGCGCCTCGCGCGCGCGCTCGGCTTCCTCCCGCGCGCGCAGGCGACCCGTCAGCTCTCCCAGCACGAGGGCGACCACGAGATAGAGCGCCATCGTCAGCGCGTCGGGAAGCTCCGCCACGTAGAGCGTGAAATGCGGTGGCAGGAATAGAAAATCCCACGCCAGCGCCGAGAGCACGCCGAGCAGCAGCACCGGCCCGCGCGCGAGGAACAGCGCCGACACCACCACGCCGAACAGGAACACGAGCGACACCGCACGCGGCCCGATGAGGCCTTGCAGCGGCCAGCAGGCGAGCGCCATCCCCGCCGCCACCGCCGCGGCCACGCTGTAGGCGCGAAGGTCCCATCGCTCGCGCGGAGGCGGGGCGGCCGGGCGCGCGGGATCGTCCGGCGACTCGTCGCGCACGACCGAGACGTCCACCGGGCCGGCGCGGCGAACGAGGAGGTTCAGGGCGCGCTCGCGGCGGAAGCGCGCCCAGGGGTTCGTGCCGCCGGGCTTGCCCACGACGATCTGCGTGGCGCCCTCGCGCCGGGCGGTGTCGAGGATGGCGGCGGCCACGTCCGGGCTGGCCGCGGACACCACCTCCGCGCCGAGGCGGCGGGCGAGGTCGAGGTGCGCCGCGAGGCGGGCGCGGTCGGCATCGGCCAGCGCGCGGCCGGTCTCGACGTGGAGTGCCACCCACGGCGCGTCCATCGCGGCGGCGAGGCGGCGCGTGTGCCGCACGAGGCGATCCGAAGAAGGCGCGGGCGACACCGCCACAAGGAGGCGCTCGCGGGTGCGCCACGGCCGCGCGTTGGCCGGGTCAGCCAGGGCACGGGCCTCGCGCACCTCGCGCCGCGCTCGGTCGGCGGTGACGCCGAGGGCGAGCTGGCGCAGGACAGCGAGGTTGGCCTCGGAAAAAAAATTGTCGGCGGCGGCGCGGGCGCGCCCCTCGCCCGGATACACCGAGCCGGCGGCGAGGCGCTGCCGGAGCTGGTCGGGCGTGAGGTCGATCAGCTCGATCTCGTCGGCGGCGTCGAGCACCGAGTCGGGCACCGTCTCGCGCACGGCCACGCCGGTGACGGCGCGCACGGCGTCGGCCTGGCTCTCGAGGTGCTGGACGTTGAGCGTGGTGAGCACGTCGATGCCGGCATCGAGCAGCTCCCGCACGTCCTGGTGGCGCTTGGGGTGGCGCGAGCCAGGGGCGTTTGTGTGCGCCAGCTCGTCCACGAGCAGCAGGCCGGGCCGGCGGGCGAGCGCGGCGTCGAGGTCGAACTCCTCCAGCGCGGTGCCGCGGTGCTCGACCGCCTTCGGGGAAAGGCGCGGCATCCCGGCACGCAGGGCGGCGGTCTCCACCCGGCCGTGCGTCTCGATTACGCCGGCGACCACGTCCACGCCCTCGGCCAGCTTGCCGTGGCCGGCCAGGAGCATCGCGTAGGTCTTGCCCACCCCCGGCGCCATGCCGAGGAAAACCTTCAACCGGCCGCGGTGCGCGTCCTTGCGCCGGCTCCGGGCGAGGAGCGCGTCGGCGCGAGGTTCATCCATGCGGAAACTTAGAACGGTTCCGCTTGGATTGTCGCATCAGCCGATGATGGCTTGCGGAAGAGCACCGGCGTTTTGGAGTGCGGTGGCAAGCGTCAGCGCGACACCGCTTTCGATTCGTCGCCGCGGCATTCATCCCAAAGCGGTGTCGCGCTGACGCTTGCCACCGCACTCCAAAACGCGGCTCGACTTGGCGGAGCGGAAACTCTGAAGGCGATACGCAATTTCATGATTCTCAATGGACCTTCCGGCTCAGCTTGTCGCCCTGGCTGGCAACGCCTGGCGATCGTGCGAAGGCAGGGCGATCACCCGTTCTGCGCCGGGATGCGGACCGGGCAGGGATTGGGCAGGAAAAGCGTCCAGGCGGGACAGTGCGCCGGGGCGCTCGGCAAGGCGGCGGGCGCCGGTGCCTTGGTGACGTTGCGCTCCCGCGGTCTCAACGGAAGCAAGATCATGATAAGGTAGGTCACGGCAGATCGAGGATTGCCGCCAAACTTCTGGACCGACCCCATCGCCGGGTAATCAAAAGGCCCCGGCCCGGCATTAAAAAAACATTAAAAGACTGTCCTCGACGGCGCCCCAGCCAGAAGGAAGGCGGTCCGGGACAGGTTCCGCGGGAGGGAGGGAATTGCACCCCGAGAGGCCGGGCACGAAGTTCTCCCCCCGTCGGCCAGGCGCCCTTTCCATCCGTCCCGCGCCTCGCCTTCCCTTCCATGGCTGCCTCGCTGCCCCTCGTGGACCCCGCCACCGGCGCTCCCGTCCACCGCCCCCGCAACCTCGACTGGCGCCGCGCCGCCGCGCTGCTCTACGGCGACTGGGGCACCT
>CALMOL010000471.1:3650-4026 GCA_937871685.1 uncultured Verrucomicrobiota bacterium | reverse complement strand
CGGCCACCCGCCCTCGAACTACTTCGCCGGCGGCAAGCGGGAACGCGACCAGATCCTCGACTACACCGCCCGCAAGGCCCAGCCCCCGGCCGAGACCGAGCGCTGGCTCGCGCCGTATCTCAACTACGAGCCGGCGGCACCTGATCGAGGCGGCGTGCCTGGAAACGGCTGAAGCGTTCCTGTCGGTCAATCGGCAATCGGAAGCTGAGCGAAGCGAAACGGCTAGGGTGCAAGGAGCAATTGGCAATCGGCAATTCCTGCCTTGCCTTCCGCGCTCCCGCCATGCCTGACGCCGCTTCCGCCGCCCCAATCCCCGCCTTCGACTTCGCCGCCCTCCTCGATTCCGCCGCCGAGACCATCCGCGCGCAGCGGCCGC
>CALMOL010000471.1:0-3640 GCA_937871685.1 uncultured Verrucomicrobiota bacterium | reverse complement strand
CTCTTTGTTGACCAGCGTGAGCGCGAGCGGAAACAGGCCGAGCGCGTGGGCGCGGGCATCCTCACCTTGCCGCTGTTTCCGGCGATGGTGGAAGCCGACGTGGAGCGCGTCTGCGAAACCCTGGCCGAGACCATCCGCGCGCAGCGGCCGCTCGAGGCGGCCTTCCTCGCCGCGTGCGACCTCGTCGCGGGCGCCTTCCGCTCCGGCGGCAAGCTCCTCGCCTGCGGCAACGGCGGCTCCGCGGCCGATTCCGCGCACCTCACGGCGGAATTTACCGGCCGCTTCCTCCGCGACCGCGTGCCGTATCCGGCCATCTGCCTCTCGGCCGAGACCAGCCTCGTCACCGCCGTGGCCAATGACTACGGCTACGACGAGGTCTTCGCCCGCCAGGTGCACGCCTTCGCGCGGCCGGGCGACGTGCTCCTCGCCATCACCACCTCGGGCAATTCCCCCAACGTCCTCCGCGCGCTCGACTCCGCCCGCACCGTGGGCATCTCGTCCATCGCCTTGCTCGGTCGCGACGGCGGCCAGGCGTGCGGCCTCGCCGACGTGGAGCTTATCGTGCGTCACGCCGAGACCGCCCGCATCCAGGAGGCGCACAAGGTGCTGATCCACGGCCTCTGCTCGCGCGTCGAATCGCTCCTCGGACACTGAGGCTGCGCTTCGCGCGGAAACTCGAAGCAAGCTCCGCAATAAGGAGGCAAGCGCCGGAAGCCCCCCGGATCGCGCGTCTCCCACCTTCGGCCGCCTCTTCCTTTCGGCGCTTGTTTCGAATTTCGAGCTTCGAGTTTTTCCCATTCTTCATGACCGATCGCCTCACGCAGCTCGTCGCCCAAGCGGGCCAAGTCATCGTCGGCAAGGAGGGCGCCATCCGCCTCGCCGTGGCCTGCCTGCTCGCGCGCGGCCACCTGCTCCTCGAGGACGTGCCCGGCGTCGGCAAGACCACGCTCTCGCAGACGCTGGCCGTCTCGCTCGGCCTCAAGTTCCGGCGCATCCAGTTCACCTCCGATCTCCTCCCGGCCGACATCCTCGGCAACTCCATCTTCGACCGCGCGCTCGGCAAGTTCGTCTTCCACCCCGGCCCCATCTTCGCGCAGGCCGTGCTCGTGGACGAGGTGAACCGCGCCACGCCCAAGACCCAGAGCGCGCTGCTCGAGGCGATGGAGGAATTCCACGTCACGGTGGACGGCGTCACGCACGGGCTGGAGCAGCCCTTCTTCGTGATCGCCACGCAGAACCCGCGCCAGCAGATCGGCACCTTCCCGCTGCCCGAGTCGCAGCTCGACCGCTTCCTCATGCGCCTGGAACTGGGCTACCCCGACCGCGCCCACGAGCGCGAGATGCTGGTCGGCGAGAGCCGCCGCGAGATGATCCCGCGCCTGCCCGCGGTGATGCCTGCCCATGAGCTGCAGGCCTTGCAGCAGAGCGTGCCGGCCGTCCACGCCTCGCCCGCGCTGCTTGATTACGTGCAGGACCTCCTCGCCGCGAGCCGCCGCGAGCATCCCACCGGCCTCTCGCCGCGCGCCGGCATCGCCCTGCTGCGCGCCGCCCAGGCCTGGGCGCTGATGGCCGGGCGCAAGATGGTGCTGCCCGAGGACGTGCAGGCCGTCGCCACGCCCGTGATGGCGCACCGCCTGGAGCTGGGCGGCGAGGACGGCCGCCCCGCCGGCCGCGCGCTGGCGCAGCACCTGGTTTCTGGCGTGCCGGTGCCGTGACCCTATGGCGTCGGTGGCAAGATGCGAAACAGGGAAGACAGGATTTTCAGGATTACAGGATCAACAGGATTGGGGAGGGGTTCATCCGTGCCGGCCGCGCGGGATTTGGTCGGCGTGGCGGGCCCTCCCTGCGCTGCCGGGTGCGCGGCCGCCGCGGCGCGCGGGCGAGACCGGACAAGCGCCTCGCCCTTTTCCAATCCTGTAAATCCTGTAATCCTGTAATCCTGTCTAAACCTGCCCCTCGCTCCTCTTCCGCCCCGCCTTCCAGAAGGCGCCGCTGGGCCGGACTGCTCCGGCCGGGGCGCGTGTATATCCTGCCGACGCGCGCCTGCGTGACGCTCGCGCTCATCCTGGTGGCGATGTGGTATGCCGCCGTCTCGCAGAGCAACGCGATGGCCTACATGCTCCTCTTCTTCCTCGCCTCGCTCGCGGTGTGCTCGATGCACTACACGCACTTCAACCTTTCCGGCCTCTCGGCCGCGCCGGGCCGCGCCGAGCCTTGCTTCGCCGGCACCGAGGCCGAGGTGCCCGTCACGCTGGCCAATCCCTCGCGCCGCGAGCGCCGCAGCATCGAGGTCTCGCTCGAGGGCGGCGAGGGGAATTGGTTCGTCGCCGCCGTCCCGTCCGGCGGCGGCACCGCCGAGGCGCGCCTGCGCCTGCGCGGCGAAGTCCGCGGCGAGCACCCGCTGCCGCGCCTCGTCCTCAATTCGATCTACCCGCTCGGTCTTTTCCAGGGCCGGCTCCTCTTCCGCCCGCCGGATGATGCCCGCGTGCTCGTGTGGCCCGCGCCCGGCGGCCCGCTGCCGCTGCCGCGCGGCGATGACCTCACGCGGCAGGAGTCCGCCGCCGATGGCATCGGGGGCGAGGATTACGCCGGCTCCCGCGCCTACCGCCCCGGCGAGTCGCAGCGCCACGTGGACTGGCGCGCCGTGGCCCGCGGCCAGGGCCTGTTGACGAAGCAGTTCGCCGGGGCCGGCGGCCGGCGCGTGCGCCTGCGCTGGGAAGACACCGCCCCGCTGCCCGGCGTCGAGGCGCGGCTCTCGCAGCTTTGCTCCTGGGTGGTCGCGGCCGAGCGCGGCGGCTTCCTCTACGGCCTGCAAATCCCCGGCTTCGGGGCCGCTCCCGCGCGCGGGGAATCGCACCGGCAGGC
Source organism: uncultured Verrucomicrobiota bacterium (assembly GCA_937871685.1). Lineage (GTDB taxonomy): Bacteria > Verrucomicrobiota > Verrucomicrobiia > Chthoniobacterales > SZAS-18 > SZAS-18. Next base: position 775 of record CALMOL010000471.1, on the reverse strand, counting down.
CTGCCTTCGCGCGCTAGCGCTGTTTCCGAAGGCAGAGGCGGAGGTTGAGAGTTGAAGGTCGAGGGTCGAGAGAAAGGATCCGCGGCGGCCGCGTTGAATGCGCCGCCCCGGCTTCTTCTCTTCCGATGTCCATTCCCAATCCCGATGCGGCGTCCACGCGCCCGCCGTCCGCATCTCCCTCAACCCTCAACCCTCCGCCCGCAACCTCGGTCTCCCTCGAGGGCTTCCCGCAGGACGAGGAAACGCGCGCCGCGCTCTACTGGATGGGCGACGACTACGCGCGCACGCTGGCCACGCGCCTGGCGCGCCACCTCGCCGCCGACGACCCCGCCGGCACGATGCTCGCCCTGCGCTGCCTCCAGCCGCCCAAGCTCAACGTGGACGCCGCCGAGGACGATGGCCGCGTGCTCGCCGTGGACGCCGACTTCGAGGTGGAAGCCGTGATGCGCTCCGGCGACGGCAGCCGCTGGGCGTTGCGCATCGCGCTCCGCTACCAAGCTGACCAGCTCGACCGCGACGACGGCGGCCACGTCCGCTCCGAGGCTTCCGTGGAAGCGGTCAACCCGGCCTGAGTTCCGCGAGCCGAATGCCTGCTCCAAGGCAAGCTTGGGAGCAGAGTCGGAGCGTTTTTGATCCGAGTCGTCGCCCTCGCCCAAGCTCAGCCCGCCAGGTCGGCCGAAGGCCTTGGAGTGCGGTGGCAAGCGTCAGCGCGACACCGCTTTCGGATTCAAAGCCGCGGCCTCGCAGAGAACGCGGTGTCGCGCTGACGCTTGCC
>CALMOL010000470.1 GCA_937871685.1 uncultured Verrucomicrobiota bacterium | reverse complement strand
GCGGAGGGCCCGCGGCGTTTTGGAGGGCGGTGGCAAGCGTCAGCGCGACACCGCTTTCTCTGCGAGGCGGCGGCTTCTCATCCAAAGCGGTGTCGCGCTGACACTTGCCACCGCCCTCCAAAGCCTGCGGCCGATCTCTCGCAAGCGGCTCCGATCTGATGCGACCACCTGAATCGAAAACGATCTAGGGCGACAGGCCTCGCGCTCGCCGTTTCGGGTGAATCACTGATTCCATGCCATCCGTTACCCTTGGTATTGGCGGCTTGCTCGGTCACGATGCGAACGCTGCGCTCTTTGTGGACGGGGCGCTCGTGCGGGCAGCACAGGAGGAGCGCTTCACGCGGGTGAAACACGATGGCGCTTTTCCATCGCACGCGATTGCCGATGCGTTGGACGCGGCAGGATTGGTCCACGATGACGTGGACACGGTCGTATTCGCGGAGAAGCCGGTGCAGACGCGGCTCTTCAACGCGACCGATCGCGCGGGCGGCCTGGTAGCAAGGCTTCTTGGGCAACTCCTCCCCGAGCGTGCGGCAGGGCACTACGCCGCGGCAGCACGCGCCGTGTTTCCGCGAGCCTGTTTCCGCTTCGCCTGGCACCATCTCGCCCACGTGGCGGGCGCCTACCACACTTCGTCCTTCAAACGGGCAGCATTCCTCTGCGTGGACGGCAAGGGCGAGGACTATTGCGCGAGCCTTGGCGTCGTGGATGGCCGCGAGCTTCGCATCTTCCGCGAGCAACCCTACGGCAACGGCCTCGGGATGCTCTACACGCTCGTCACCCACGCACTGGGGTTTCTCTCGTTCGGTTCGGAATACAAGGTGATGGGCTTGGCTCCCTACGGGCGCGCAGTTTTCACGGGGAAGCTGCGCGCGCTGTGCCACGATGGACCCGGCGGTGGCTTACGCCTGCGGCGCGCGGTGCGGTGGAGGTGGGGCGAGATGATGGCAGCTCTGCCGTGGATCGCGGAAGTGGTGGGTGTCCCCGTGCGTGGGAAGGGCGAGGCGCTTCGACGCGAGCATCTCGACTTGGCCGCGTCGCTCCAGGCGGTCTTCGAGGAAGAAGTTTTTGCCATGGCTCGGGTTGCGCGGGAGATGACGGGGGAAAGGCAATTGCTCTTCACCGGAGGATGCGCGCAGAATTGCGTGGCGGCGGGTCGCTTGCGGGCACTCGGGATTTTCGATGAGATCTCGAACTCACCCGTTGGTGGCGACATGGGCAGTGCGCTTGGGGCTGCCCTCCTCCATGAGCGTGAGCGTCGTGGCGAGGATTTCAGGCTGGACGCGAGTGGATTTTACCTGGGGTCAGATCCTGGGCCTGCGCCGGCCGCGGCGCGGGAGCATTGCGTGGAATACGCCGGCGACCTGCATGCCTTCATCGCCGGCGAGATCGCGGCAGGAAAAGTGGTGGGCTGGGTCCGCGGCCGGATGGAGCTGGGCGCTCGCGCCCTTGGGGCGCGCTCGATCCTGGCCGACCCCCGCCCGCTGGAGATGCAGAGCACGCTGAACCTCAAGGTGAAGTTCCGCGAGTCGTTCCGACCTTTCGCGCCGGCCATCCTCGCCGAGCACGCAGGTGAGTGGTTCGACTCCTCCGCCGAGTCCGACTACATGAATTACACGGCTAACCTGCTGCCAAAGAGGCGCGTCGCCGTTCCGGGGGGGTTCGACGGCATCCGTGAGCAACTGGCGTTCCATCGCTGCGAGATCCCGAGCGTGGTGCATGTGGATTTCTCCGCGCGCCTGCAGACCGTGCGCCGCGAGGTGCATCCAGACTTCCACCGGCTGATCACGGAGTTTCACCGGATCACTGGCGTGCCCATCGTCATCAACACGTCCTTCAACGTGAGCGGCCAACCCATCGTCCGCACCGCCGCCGAGGCGTGGGAATGTTTCCTGAACACCGACATGGACTTGCTCGTGCTCAATGACGAGGTTTTCCGCCAGCCTGCCGGCCGCACGCGTGCCGAGAAGCTGGCGTGGCTCGCACAATTTTCCGCCGCGGCCTAATGCCATGAAACGTTTGCTTCGTGCTCTCCTCGGTTGGTTTGCTCGAGATCCTGGGCCGGGCTGGCGGGAAAGCCGCCGTGGCTCATCTCTCCGAGGGATGTAGCGATCCGCATGAAGCTGTCTGTTGTTATCCCAGCACACAATTCACGCCCCGCGCACCTCGCGCGCACCGTGAGTGGTCTGTGCGCTCAAACCCTTTCAAAAGGTGAATGGGAACTTCTCCTCGTGGACAACCGGAGCGAGCCACCGCTCACCGTAGCGGCGCTAGCCCCCGCGGGGCACCCGGCTGCACGTGTGGTGCGTGAGGATGAACTCGGGCTCAACGCAGCTCGCATTTGTGGCTTCCGCGAGGCCCGCGGCGAGGCTGTGGTGCTGGTGGACGACGACAACGTGCTCGCGCCGAATTACCTTGTCGAGGCAACGCGGCTGCTCGACGTGTATCCGCACCTGGGTGCGATCGGAGGTCGTTCCATTCCTGAGTGGGAGACTTCACCACCGCCGTGGCTGGCGGAGTTTCCCAGCCTGCTGGCGCTGAGGGACCTTGGCCCGGAGCCAGTGCTAGCCATGCCGCCTCCAGTCGAGTTTCCCGACTGCGCCCCTCTTGGCGCCGGCTTCGTCACGCGACGGAAACCAGCGCTAGCGTGGGCCAAGGAAATCGAGTCAAACCCGCTCCGGCGAACCCTTGACCGCACCGGGAGTGGCCTGTCTTCCGGGGGGGACAATGACCTTGCGCTCACGGTGATGGAGGAAGGGTGGGGAGTCGGATATTTCCCTACGCTATCGCTCACTCACCTCATTCCGGCTGGGCGGACCAAAATCGATTACTTGGCCCGACTCCAAAGGGCCACGGCGCGCTCCTTCGTGAGAATGCTCTCAATGCACGGCCTTTGCCCTTGGTCGCCTATTTCTCCCTTGAGCCTACCTCTTCGAAAGGCGCGCGCGTGGCTGCGACTGCGCCCTTGGTCGAACCCGACCGCCAGGCTGCGGTGGGAATATGCGGCCGGCCAATTCGAAGCACGTGCGGGTTGACCAATCGCGAGACGCTCGGTGAACGCCATTGACCCACTCGAGAACCTGAATGCGCGCCTTGGCGTGCTGGACCGGCGCATGGACGCGTGGGGCACGGCCAAGTTTTTGGTCGTTGTCACGTTGGCGGCCCTAATTCTCAGCGTGTTCTTCCACGCCCCAAAGCTGTGGATTCTGCGCCAACCAATGCCTGGATCCTTTGAATGGGATCGTGGGTTTACGCTTCAAGCGCAGGCGCGCGCGCCTTGGGAGCCAGCCGCCGAGCCCGCCATGCGCTGGAGGCTGCTCCCGGCTTGGGTCGCGCATCTAGCGGGAATGCGGGGGATGGGGGTTTTTCTTCTTCCTTGGTTGGGGTTAGCGGCGTGGCTTGGTGCGACGGCGAAGTGGCTCTGCGACCGCAATCTCAGCCGGCTCGCAACGGCATCTTTGCTCATCCTCCTCAGCACAAGCGGCAGCGCGCTGTGCGTGACGAACTGGTGGGGATTCAACGACGGCTGGTATCTCCTGGGCTTGTCTGCCGTAGTCCTGGCTCAATCACGTTGGGCTCTGGCGGGTGCAGGAGCCCTTTGCCCGTGGGTGGACGAGCGTTTCCTCATGGCGTTGCCACTTGCAGTGCTCTGCCGCTGGTGGGCGATGCCGCTGGGCACATCCCCAGCTTGGGTAGGGCGAGCCGAGCTCTGGATCCTCGGGGGTGGTTCCGCTGCATATCTCGTGGCTCGTCTTGGGGCGAGCGCGTGGCTGCAGACGGACGGGACGGGCCTCGACTTCATCTCCAACGTGGTGCGCTATCTGACTCCCGCCTTGGCGACCGCGCCTCTGGGATGGTTCTTCGGTTGGCGTAGCGCATGGCTCCTCATCATCGCCGCGCCTTTCCTGGCATGGCGAACGGGAAGTGGAAGGATCGCGCTGCTGCTCGCTGTTGTCGGTTTGGTAACGCTTTTATCCCAACTATTCGTTGCTTACGACCACAGCCGAACCTCGGCGGTTCTGCTTCCCCTCGTCCTGGCTGCTTCGCTGCGAGCGAGCAGCGAGTGGTCCAAAAACCAGGCGAGTCTTTGCCTTTTCCTCCTGGCGGTCGCGGCCCTGATCACGCCGTTCGCGCATGTGAGCCACAACAAGTTAATGCCAGTAAATTTCTTCCCCATTGAGTTGTTTCGTTTGTGGAAGGCACCCGCCGTTGTGGGTGGATGAGCGAACCGAGCTTGGGAAGATGCATGCACTCTCATGCGACGGCTTGCATCGCGTCTTCGAATCGGCCCCTTGCTCCTGCGGGCGTGGCATCAGCCGGTTGGCCGTTTGAAAGAGTCCTTGCGCAATGGAGGGCCTTGGGAAGAGCGGCGCACCGAGCGCGGTCGGCGGGAAATGGAGGCTGCCGCCTGGACACTCCCGCCGGTGGAAACGGGGAAAGTGGGAGAGGTGGAGCTGCACTTTCTCAGCGGACGGCGCTATTGGTATCAGGCGGTGTTTTGCCTAGCTAGCTTCGCCTTGGCAGCGAAGACCACCGTCAAGCCGGTGTTCCATGACGACGGCTCGCTCGACGACGAAATATTTGGAGCACTGCGGCGCACTTTTCCGCTGGCGACGCGAATCACCGAGGCGGAGATCGAGGCGCGGTTGGATGAGCATCTGCCAGCCACGCAATTTCCTCGCTTGCGCGCCTGCCGCGAGCGGATGCCGTTGTTCCGAAAAATCCTCGATCCGCACGTCGGAAGCACCGGGCCGAAGCTTTTGCTGGATTGTGATCTGCTGTTCTTCCGCCAGCCGTCGCTGATCATTGAGTGGTTGGCATCGCCAAGCCGTCCCCTTCGCGCCACCGACATTCAGAACGCCTACGGATATCCCCTGCCGTTGCTCAACGAATTGGCCGGTTGCCGAGTGGACGAGCGGGTAAATACGGGAATCCTCGGGCTGCGTAGCGAGGAATTCGACTGGGCGCGGATGGAAGCGTGGTGTCGCGGGCTCATAGAGCGGCAGGGCGCGCACTACTATCAGGAGCAAGCGCTCGTGGCCCTGCACCTCGCGGGCCGCGACGCGATTGCCGCGCCGCTTGGTGACTATGTGACGTGGCCCAAGCCACCCGAGGCCCTCGCGTGCGAGGCGGTGATGCATCACTACGTGGCTAATTCGAAGAGATGGTATTTCCAGCGGAATTGGCGCCGCTTTGCGCCTGCGCAATAAAAGAGCAGCCTCCGTGGTCACTCCGCTCGTCTCAATCTTGGTTCCGTGCTTCAACAACGAGCGGACCCTTGTGGCCTCTCTGGAGTCGGCGCTCGCGCAAACTTGGCCGCGATGCGAGGTGATTCTCGTGGATGACGGTTCGCGAGACGATTCCCTGGCCCTAGCTCGCTCCTTCGAACCGCGCGGAGTGAAAGTGGTCGCGCAGGCCAACGGCGGGGCTGGTGCCGCACGTAACGCCGCGCTCAACGTCGCGCGTGGGGACTACATCCAGTATCTCGATGCCGACGACATTCTTTCGGCAAACAAGGTCGAAGCGCAGGTGCGCCTGCTCGAATCCCTCGCGGCTTGCAAGGTCGCCTCGTGCCGCTGGGGCCGCTTCGAAGAAAATCCCGCAGCCGCCCGGTGGGTGCCCGACGAGACTTGGCGTGATCTTTCGGCGATGGAATTCCTGCTGCTCGCCGCGCACGCGAACCGGATGATGCCCACTGCCGCCTGGCTCGTGCCACGTGCCCTCGCCGAAGTGGCCGGCCCGTGGGACTTGGTGCCATCGCCCAACGATGACGGCGAGTATTTCTGCCGCGTGTTGCTCGCCTCGGACGGCATTGCTTTCAGCCCCGAGGGTTGCAGTTATTACCGCTCCGGGCAGAGCGGAACGCTTAGCAGCGTGAAATCGGAGCGGGCCTGTCGTGGCATCCTGCATTCGATGGAACTGATCTCCGGTCATTTCCTTGCGAAGGAGGATTCGCCTCGCGTGCGGGCCGCGCTGGCTGATCACTTCCAGCGTATCGAGCACATCGCCTATGCTCGTTGCACGGAGGTCGCGGAGGCGGCGGCAGCGCGTGCGAGAGAGTTCGGCGGCTCATCGCTTGCGCCGGAGATGGGCAAGCGCACGCGATGGCTTGCCCGCTTGATCGGTTGGCGCGCGGTCTGGCGGCTGAAGGCGTTGCTCCAACGATCTCGCTGAGGTGACGACCGTTTGCTTTGTCACCCCACTGCACCCGTCGCGTAATCCGCGGCTCGTGCGCAGTGCCGGTCGATTGGTGCAGGCTGGTCATCGCGTCGTGGTGGTGCATCCAAGCTTTCAGCCAGAATTCGTCGGGCTGGATCAAGCCTTGGCGGAGAAGGGTGGCTGGAGCCAACTACCCGTCGACTGCCTCGGCTCACCGTTCGCGCGCTGGCGGTGGCACTGGTTGCGCGTGCGACACCGGGTCGCGCGGCGTCTTCTCCCCGTCCGCTCCACGTCCGTCGTGGTGAATCGGGCGGTCGGTTACTTCACACCGGAACTCGCCCGACGCGCGGCTCAAGCCAGCGCAGATCTTCTGATCGCGCAGCAGCATCCTGCCGTGCCGGCCACTCGTGCCGCGGCGGAGGCAAGGCGGCGCCCCTTCGCGATCGACGTTGAGGATCTGCTTTCGGACTCCGACGAACCTGATCGACAGGTCATGGGCATCGTCGAGCAAAGGCATTTTGCGCAAGCAGCCTTCTTCTACTCGATGAGTGAGCCGGCGGTGGAGCGCACTCGCCATCTGACCGGCAGCAAAGCCCCGGCCTTCACGCTTCACAACTGCCCCTCGCTCGACGAGCGCAGAAAGCTGAACGCACCGCAGGATCGTCCCGCCATTCAGCTCCCCTCGCTTTACTGGTTTGGCCAGACGATCGGCCCTCATTCGTGCGCCGAAACGATGTTGCAGGCGATGGGACAAATGCGCCGACCGCTTCGTCTCGTGCTCCGGGGGAATTCAATTCCGGAATATGTCGTGGCGCTCCGTCGCACAGCGTCCGCCTTGGGTCTGGCAGACCGATTGAAGATCGAAAGCCGGGCTCATCCGGAGGAAATGGTTCGACTCGCCGCGGAACATGCATTTTCGCTTGGATCTCAACCCAGCCAGACGCTCTTCCATCAGTTGGCAATCGGGAACAAGGTCTTCACCGGCCTGATGGCTGGGACCGCGCTGCTCCTCACCGACACCACCGCACACCGTGCGTTGGCGCCAGAAATTGCCGGGGCAGCGCTGCTTTACCGCGAGGACGATCCCCCTGGTCTCGCTGCGATGCTAGATGAAGTGATCGCAGTTCCCGAGCGCGTGCGGACGATGCAGAAGGCGGCCTGGGACTATGCGGCCGCGCGTTTCAACTGGGAGGCGGAGTCACCGAGATTGGTCGAGGTTGTCGCGTGGGCTCTTGGTGCCAGCTGCTGAGGAAATCACCACGATGGACCGACGCTCGAATGCCCTGGGGTTCATCCGCGTGGTTCTTGCCGGCATGGTGGTCTATGCCCATGCGTTCCAGCTTGGCGGTTTCGGGAGCGACGCCATTCTTCGCTGGAGTGGTGGCACGCTATCGGCAGGCGGAGTCGCCGTGCAGGCGTTTTTTGTCCTCAGCGGTCGTCTTGTTGCAGAGAGCTGGATTCGCCTCGAATCGGTGCGCGCCTTCGCGTGGCATCGAACGTTGCGCATCGCGCCGGGCCTCTGGGCCTGCCTTGTCGTGGTAGCGTTTTTCCTCGCCCCGATAGTTTATTTTTACGCCGGGAGCGACCCCGCAGGAGAGTCTTTCCTCGGCCAGGACCCATCGCCCACGGGCTACGTCTGGCGGAATCTCCTCTACCCACGAGCGCAGATTGTGATCGGCGGCCTTCTCGCCGGCAATCCCTTCTCGCCAGACTGGAACGGGCCACTTTGGACGTTGCCCTACGAAGTTGGGTGCTACGCCTTCATCGGCGTGATTGGGGCGGCAGGACTGCTCGGAAAGCGGGCTCGTGCGGGCGAATGGCTGCTGACTTCGCTGCTCGCGATCTTCGTCGTCTCACGTGCTTTGCCGATCGACTGGCTGACACCGCTCGCGCCGCGAATTGTGACTGGGTTCAACCGTGAGCTGGCGATGTTGTTCATGGCCGGGGCACTCTGGGCAGTGGTGAGCGCGCGGCGAGGTGAGCTGAAGGTCCCATCATGGGTGGGAGCGGTGGCGCTGGCTCTCCTTGTCGCCTTGTGGGCAATCCCCTGGCACACGGTGCTTTCGACCGTGCTGATGCCGCCCGCGATTTTTTGGCTGGCGACGGTGCTGCCGTTCCGCAACTGGGAGGCACGCGTGGGTGGGGATCTTTCCTATGGGATTTACATCTACGGCTGGCCCGCGCAGCAGGTGCTCGCGGCTCTCGGCGTAACTAGCTTTGGCTTGGCGTTCTACTTGGCTGCAAGCCTGGTAGTCACGACGGCTCTGGCGTGGATTTCGTGGAAGCTCGTCGAGAGCCGTGCTCTCAAATGGAAAGCTCTCGTCCGACCAGCCCATCGCGCCCAATGATTACCGTGGCGCTTGTGCTCGGGACGCGACCGGAGGCCATCAAGCTGGCCCCCCTCGCGCGGGAACTCCGCGGGCGGCCGGAGGCGGTTCGGCTCGAAATCGTATTTTCCGGCCAGCATCCTGATCTCGTCCAGCCGGTTCTGGACTTCTTCGGCCTTGCTGCAGACCACACGCTTGGCGCGATGCGACCAGGCCAGGGCCTCGCGGAATTGAGCGCGCGTGCTCTCACCGAACTCAATGCTACGCTTGCACGACTCAAGCCTGACTGGGTGATCGCACAGGGCGACACCACCACAGCCATGTGTGCGGGCTTGGCGGCTTTCTACCAGCAGATTCCCCTCGCGCATTTGGAGGCAGGGCTTCGCACAAACGATCCTCGCGTCCCCTTTCCCGAGGAGATCAACCGCCGCATCCTTGGCCAGCTTGCCGCGCTGCACTGGGCACCAACTCGCGGGGCCGCGACCGCGCTCGCGCGCGAGGGATTGCCGCTGGGGGGAGGCCGCGTCTTCGTGACGGGCAACACGGGCATCGACGCCGTCTTGATAGGGAGGGCGCTCCTGCGCTCGCGACCAATGTGTGACCCTGACTTGCTCCGGGTTGAGAAATTCCGCGCGGGGCATCCCAGCGGCGCCTTCGTGCTAATGACGGGGCATCGCCGCGAGAATCTTGGCGAACCCGCGCGCGAGGCGTGCAGGGCGGTGCGCGCCGTTGCCGGGCGACACTCGGATTCCCTCTTCGTTTATCCGATGCACCCGAACCCGCTCGTGCGAGCAACCGTAAAGGCCGAACTGGGCGGACTGGCGAACGTGCTGCTCACGGAGCCGAAGGATTATCCAGTGTTTCTCCAACTCATGGACTGGTGCGATGCCATCGTAACCGACAGCGGCGGCGTGCAGGAAGAAGCGCCAGCGCTCGGAAAGGTGGTGCTCGTGACCCGTGCGCGAACCGAGCGGCCGGAGGGAATTGCAACCGGCCACATCCGTCTCGTCGGTGAGGACCGCGTGGCGCTTGAGGGTGAGTTAGAAGAACTGATCTTGGCGCGGCGGTCGAGCCGCCACCAGCTTCTGCCCGCGCTGCCTTACGGCGACGGCCGCGCAGCATCGCGCTGCGTCGCTTCCCTCCTAGGCGAGAATTTCATGGAATTTGACCAACCCGCCCAACCCCGGCGTCATGGCCCTGCTTGATTGGACTTCACGCCTTGGCTTTCGCAGCCTCGCTGGCCGGCTGGCTCGCCTGCCATTGAGGCTCCTTCCGCGCTCCGCGGTGGTGCGCGCGCGGGGTGGGCTCACCAAGGGCATGCGCTGGCGAGTGGGCTCTTCGACGCACGGCGCTTGGCTCGGCACCTACGAGCCGACGATGCAGGCCGTGCTCGCCGCGCATGCGCGTCCGGATGCCGTGTGCTACGACGTGGGCGCGAACGCCGGCTTCTTCACCCTTGCCTTCGCGCGGCTTGCCGGGCCGAAGGGGCACGTGTTCGCCTTTGAACCGTTGGCGGGGAATGCCGCGGCGCTGCTCTTCCATGTCGCCGTGAACGACCTGCGGCAAGTCACGCTGGTGCAGGCGGCGGTGTCCGAAACGGAAGGACTGCTTCCGTTCGAGGCACACGAGGCAAACTCGATGGGGCGGCTCGCCGCTGGCGCAGAAACAGGCTGCCTAGTTCCGACGCTCTCGCTCGACGGCGTAGTTTTCGCGCGCGGCCTCCCGCCGCCCCACGTAATCAAGATCGACGTGGAGGGCGCCGAGGCGGCGGTGCTCGGCGGCGCCGCGCGAGTGCTCGGGGAATGCCGGCCAGTGGTCGTTCTATCGCTTCACGGGCCGGACTGTTTCCGCGACTGCCTCGCGTTGCTCCAAGGGCATGGTTACGTGGTTACCGACCTCGCGAGAAAATCCATCGCCTCGGACGAGCCCCCGCCAGGTGATCTTCTCGCGCTTCCACCGAGCTATCCGCAATCCTGACGCGGCGCATCCTTCCCTCCTGCATGCCGCTGAAAAGCCTCCTTCGCCAGAGCGTAAACCTCGTGCCCTGGGGTTTGCGCGCTCACATCCGCCAGATTCCGCTCGTGGCCGGCTTGCAGCGATGGGTGGTGTCGCGCCTGATCGGGAGCGGTGAGTTTGACCACGTGATCAACGCCGGTCCGGGACGAGGGCTACGCGTGCGCATCTCGCTGCCACGCGACAAGGCAGTGTGGACCGGCACTTACGAGACCGCTTTCGTCGGCGCTGTGGCCGCGGCGGTGCCACGCGGGAGCGTGTGCCTCGATGTAGGGGGATTCCATGGGTTTGTCTCGGGCGTCATGGCGCTCGCCGGTTCCGGTCGCGTAGTGTGCTTCGAGCCGATGGCGGCCAATGCGACGGCGATTCGAGCCCTGGCAGCACTCAATCCTTCGCTGCCCATCGAGCTTCGCGCGCATGCGGTGGGCGCCCAAGATGGCCAAGCCAGCTTTCGCGTGATGGATGAGAATTCCATGGGAAAGCTGGAATCGAGCGCGTTCCAGCCGCAGCGCTCCGGGAAGTCGATCGAGATTGAAATCCGCACGCTGGACTCGCTGTTGGCGGAGGGCGGGTTCCCGCCGCCCGCGCTCATCAAGGTGGACGTGGAGGGCGCGGAAACGGAAGTGCTGGCTGGTGCGCGCGGTTTGCTGGCCGAGCATCGGCCGCGACTTTTCATCGAGGCGCACTCGCCCGATCTGCGGGCACAGTGCGAGGAAATGCTGCGCGGACTAGGCTACGCGGTCCGCATGCTGCGAGGGTCCGGTGCTTCGGCCGACGCGGCGGCCGGGGTGACCCATCTGGAGGCTCAGTTCCTCCCGTGAGCCACTTGTTCAATCCTCTTTACGGGCGGCTCTTGCGCCCTCTCCAGTTTCCCCGGAAGCTCGGCCTATGTGGACGGCTCTTTGGCCGCGCGCTCGCCGGGCGAGGCGTCACCTGGGTGGATCTGGGAGGGATCGCCTGGAAGCTGAACCTCGCAAACCCCACGCACCGCTGGATGGTGTTCGGCGAATACGAGGATCCCCGCTTGCGTGGATTGCTTCGGAACATTCTCGCCAGCGGGGGCGACGTGGTGGACTCGGGCGCGAACATCGGCCAGATGGTGGTGATGTATCGGCGCCACGGCCCGGCGGCTCGGGTGTTCGCCTTTGAGCCCACGCCAGCCGCGCGCGAGTGGCTGGAGGAAGGGGTGGCGCGCAACGCGCTGGGGGAACGTGTCCGGGTCATGCCCCTCGCGCTCGGCGCGGAGGCTGGCGTGGCACGGCTCGCCCAACTGCCGTTTGGCCACAAGGAAGGCGCGCAAAACCATCTTGTCGCCGGCGAGGAGGGCCTTGCCGTCAAAGTGGTCCGGCTCGACGACGTGGCTTCCGAAGAAGGAATCAGCCGCGTGCGCTTTTGGAAGCTGGACACCGAGGGGCACGAGTTGCCGGCCATGCTCGGCGCGCGGAGCCTTCTCCGGGAGGGTCGCGTGGATTACCTTTACGCGGAAACGGCCAATGCTGGCGCGGAAATCCTCTCGTTGCTGGCAGGGTTCGGCTACATCGCCGTGGATCTCGACCGGCGGCGGCGGGTGCCAGCGGCCGAGGTGCGCGCGGAGTTCACAAATTTGTTCGTCTCGGAACAGGTCGCGCGGGACGAATGCTCGCTCTAAAGACCGAGGCCACCGCGTGACATGCGCCGTCTTCTGATCGTCAGCCCGCACTTCCCGCCGGTGAATGCGGCGGACCACCAGCGGGTCCGCCACGCGCTGCCGCATCTGCGGGACCTGGGCTGGGAGCCAGTGGTGCTCGCGGTGCGCCCGGAGCATGTGGCCGAAGCCGTGCTCGAGCCGCTTCTTGAATCCACATATCCGCCCAACGTCGAGGTGCATCGAACGGGCGCCCTACCGCTACGATGGACGCGGCCTGTCGGCATGAGCACTCTCGGGTGGCGATGCCTGCCGGCGGTAGGTCAAACGGGATCGCGGCTCTTGGCGGAGCGCCAGTTCGACGCGGTCTTCTTTTCCACCACGCAGTTCCCGGTCATGGCCTTGGGACCACATTGGAAGCGGCGATTTGGCACGCCGTATCTCGTCGATTTTCAGGACCCGTGGAGAAGTGATTACCATGCGACTACGGGGAAGGGAGTGCGGCCGCCCGGCGGGAGTTGGAAATTTCGTCTGGCGCAGTGGAAAGCGCGACAGCTCGAGCCGGGCGTGGTCCGTCGCTCGTCTGGTGTGGTTTGCGTTTCAGAGGCATATCCCACGATGCTTCTCCAGCGCTACCCCGACGTAGAGCCGGACCGGTTCGAGGTGCTGCCATTCGCCGGCTCGGCCGCGGACTTTGCCCTGATGGAGACAGCTGGAGTGAAGCAGAATGTGTTCAATCCGGCCGATGGGCTCGAACATTGGGTTTATGCCGGGCGTGGAGGAACCGACATGGCGAAGGCGCTCGAATTGCTCTTCCGTGCGTTCCGAATCGTCGCCGAGCTACGGCCGACATGGGCGGCCAACGTGCGACTGCATTTCGTGGGAACTGCTTACGCGGGCGACATCCCAAGCATCGCTCCCTTGGCGGAGCAGCACGGCTTGAGTGGAGTGGTAAGCGAATATCCGCGGCGGCTTCCGTATTTCGAAGTGCTACGCGCCCTACGGGACGCAGCAGGCTTGATGGTGATCGGCTCGGATGATCCCCGCTACACTGCGTCGAAGATTTACCCGTATCTTCTCGCCGGCCGGCCTTTGCTCGCGGTGTTGCACCATGAAAGCGGTGCGGGTCGTGTTTTCGAGGAGGCGGGCGCTGGGAGTCTCGTCCGCTTTGGACTAAACCCGGAGCCACCTGGCCTTGCCGAAACGGCAGCAGTGGCTTGGAAATCTCTGCTTGATGATCCTTGCCAAATGGCACGCCCAGAAGTGCTCGGTCGCTATGGTGCCAGCGCAATGACAAAGCGTTTAGCGGAAGCCTTCGGACGCTGGCTGCCAAGCTGAAGTGCCATTCGGAGGTGGCGAGAGAAAGATTCATGGGGACCATTCAAGCTTTTCCTAGCCATGTCTGAGCACGACCCCGGCGTTTTCCTGCGCTATCTCGCAACATTCCAGGACCTGACGCGGCCGCGTGTGGCTGGCTACCGGCGCTATTTCTTGATTCTTACCTCCTGCTACGCCGCTCTGCTGTGTGCACTAGGCGTGCGCACTTCGATTGAGACCTTTGCGGGAGCCGTCATTATCTCAGCGGCGGCACTGTTGCCTTGGTGGCTCTGGGCCTCCGGTCGGGCAAAGGGCCTGCCGATTTGGCCGATTTTTACGCTGACCGCAATCTGGGCCTACGCGCTGCCGCTCGTTTCCGAGCATCCGATCATCGTTCTGTTCCCCCCCGCGTTTCACCTCACTGCGGCGGTGTCTGTCACCGCGGCACTTGGGATCGGAACTCTTGTTTGGTGGCCGTTCGTGAGGCAAGTCGCTCCCACGCCTCCAGTAGTGCGAGTCCTTCCCCTGGCGACCGGCAAGATGGTGTTTTGGGTATTCCTAGTCGGGGCGCTCGTGTTCAACGTCGCAGCATTGACAGGCAGTTTCGGTTCTGACGTCCAAGGGTTTACGATTCTCCGCGGCGTTGTTCTGGGCATCGCGGCTCTCGCCGTTTTTTACTTTGGCTACCAGCACGGAGTTGGCTCCCTCGCGAAAATCGAGATCGCCTTCTACTTGGCCCTGGTCGGTGCTACCACGGTGGTGACGTTCACGAGCATGCTACTCGTCAACGGCATGACGATCCTCTTGACTTTGGTGATCGCCTACATGCTTGGGCGGGGGCGGATTCCGTGGCGAACGCTTCTGGTGCTGGGCGTGCTATTTTACTTCCTTCACGCCGGAAAGTCGCAGCAGCGTGATCAATACTGGGGTGAGGTGATGTGGCGTCCCATCGCGTTGTCCGAGTATCCGATGTTCTTTTTGGATTGGGCTGGTCATTCCACAAACGTCCTGCTTGACGATTGGACGCCTGCACGGGCGGCGCGCCCGCTTGAGGAGAAGGTGAACAGCAGCCTCTGGGAGCGGTCCAGCCTCATGCACCTGTTCCTTTATTTTCAGTACTCCACGGGCACGCAGGTGCCCTATTTGTGGGGACTGACTTACTCGGTGATCCCGGAACTCCTGATCCCGCGCGTTTTTCATGCGGAGAAGGCGCGCGCACACTTTGGAAACAATGTCCTCGCGGTCCATTACGGAATCGTTGACAACACCGAGGATACCGTAACAAGCGTAGGATTCGGGTTTCTGAACGAAGCCTACGCCAACTTTGGCTTGATCGGGACGCTCGGAGTTGCCGGCGTGCTTGGCGCATTTTTCGGGTGGGTCACGCGCTTGAGCATGAGTGTGCCTCTCATGTCTTTCCGATTTCTGTTTGCCGTGAGCGTGCTTGGTTCCGCGTTTCAGGTGGAATACACGGCGGGCGTGTTTGTTTCTTCTCTCTTCCAATCCACCATGGCCCTTGTCGGGGTGGCGTGGGTTTTCATGAGTCCCTTGCCGATCCGGCGTGCTTACCGGCTCTTGCGTGATGTGAGTGTTGCGCGCCCGGAATCGCCTGCCCGAGGGATCGCACCCTTGGTGTCTGCGCGCGGCTAAGTCCCGTTTCCGCGCCCGCATGCGCCTCGCCATCGTCGGCTCGCATCCGGTGCAGTATTACGCGCCGTGGTTCCAGCGGCTGGCGGCGGAGCCCGAGTTGGACCTGCGGGTCTTCTACCTCTGGGATTTTGGCGTCACGGAGCAAGTGGACAAGGGGTTTGGCCGCGCGGTGCGCTGGGATCTCCCGCTGCTGGACGGCTACGCGTCGGAGTTTGTTCCGAATGTCGCGCAGGATCCGGGCACGCATCATTTCGGCGGCCTTCGCAATCCCGAGCTTCCCCAGCGCCTCGCGGCCTTCGCGCCCGGGGCGCTTTTGGTTTTCGGCTACAACCATCATTCGCTCCAACGCCTGATCTGGGGCTGGGATCAGCGGCGCGCCCCGCTGCTCTTCCGCGGGGACTCGCACCGGCTGGTGCGCGCCGAGGGCTGGAAGGAGTGGGTGCGCCGGCGCTGGATTTCGCGCGTGTTCGCCAAGTTCCAGGCCTTCCTCTACGTCGGGCAGGCCAACCGGGAGTATTTCCGCGCGCATGGCGTGCCCGAGGAGCGCCTTTTCTTCGCGCCGCACGCGGTGGATAACGACCGCTTCGGCGGCGAGCTCGCCGAGGCATCGACGCAGGCCGCGGCCTGGCGGGCGGAACTCGGCATCGCGCCGGCGCAACGGGTGGTGCTTTTCGCGGGCAAGCTTCAGCCCAAGAAGCGACCGGGAGACTTGCTGGAGGCATTTCTCTCGGTCAACGATCCTGCCGCCACGCTGCTCTTCGTCGGCGACGGCGAGCTGGAGGGCGCATTGCGCACGCGGGCGGAGGGTCATCCGCGGGTCGTGTTCGCCCCCTTCCAGAACCAGAGCCTCATGCCGCGCACCCACGCCGCGGCCGACCTCTTTGTGTTGCCCTCGGTCGGGCGTGACGAAACCTGGGGCCTCGCGGTGAACGAGGCGATGTGCCTGGGCAAGCCAGTCATCGTCTCCTCGCACGTGGGTTGCGGACCGGACTTGGTGCGACCCGGTCAGAACGGCCTCGTTTTCCCGGCGGGCGATGTGGCGGCGCTGACCGCGGCCCTGCACGAGGCGCTGGCGGACGGCGAGCGGCTGCGTCGCTGGGGCGAGGAAAGCCGTCGCATCGTGGCGGGATACCACTACCGGCATGCCGTGGCGGGGCTGAAGCAGGCGTGCCGCGGTCTCGGCTTGTGGCGCTGAGCCATCGTCCTCCCGGAATGACTTCTCCGCCGTTGCCGCCTCGTCCCGCCCTGCACCTCTGGTGCCCGGAGCTTTGGACGCTCGGGGGCATCCAGCGGCATGGGCGCTACCTGCTTGAGGCACTCGGCGATGCGCCAGGGGTGCGGCTCACGCGCGTTTTCTCCAAGAACGACCGGACGGTCCCGGCGGAGGCGCGACTCCCCGCAGGCGCGCGGGCGTCGTGCGCCGGCCGCATTCCGGTGAAGCTGCGCACGCTGGCTTACGCGGCGATGCTGATCGCTGCGGGCTTGCGCGAGCGACCGGCACTCGTGCTCTCCACGCACCTCAACTTTCTCCCGGTCGCTCACCTCCTGCGCCGGCTCACCGGGGTGCCCTATTGGGCGGTCGCGCACGGGATCGAGGCGTGGGAACTCGCGCGGCCCTCGCTGCTCGCGCCGCTGCGTGGCGCGGACCGCGTGCTGGCCGTGTCGCGCTTCACGCGGCGCGTGCTCGTCGAGCGCCACGGCCTCGATCCGGCGCGGGTGAGCGTGCTGCCGAACACCTTCGACGAGTCGCGCTTCACGCCCGGTCCGAAGCCCGTCGCCCTGCGGGAGCGGCTGGGGCTGCGGGCGGACCAGCCGGTGATCCTCACGGTGGCGCGCGTGGAGGAGCGCGAACGCTACAAGGGCTACGACCAGATTTTGCGCGTGCTGGGGGAGGTGCGGCGCGCGGTGC
>CALMOL010000469.1 GCA_937871685.1 uncultured Verrucomicrobiota bacterium | reverse complement strand
AACCTTGGATGGGGTGGCATCCAACCCTGGATGAAAGTCGTCCAACTTTAGATGGGGAGGCATCCAAGGTTGGATGAAGTTGGTCCAACCTTGGACGAGAACCGTCCAACGTTGGATGAAAGTCGTCTAAACTTGGATGGAGATCGTCCAACCTTGGACGAGGGGTCATCCAAGTTTAGATGGGGTGGCATCCAACTTTGGATGGGGGGTCATCCAACTTTAGATGAGGCTCCCGTTAAATTTGGATGAAAGTCATCCAACGCTGGAGGGAAAACGTCCGACCGGCCGGCGAATCAGCCTTGGAGTCCTGCACTTGACCGACGGGGAAGGAGGATCCCAGGAAGACCGTCGTCTCAGAAGCCGACGGATCGCGTCAGCCCGGTCCTCGTCGCGCCTTGGCTCGCGACTTCAGGCTTCCGCCGCTTTCCCTTTTTCCGCCCATCCCTACTCTTCCTCCATGTCTGATTCCTTGCTCGCGCCCGTTCGGCCCGCCGAAGGCTGGCACGTCGTCCACGCCTACTACCGTTTCGACCACGCCTCCTGGAACAAGCTCGGCGCCCAGCAGGGCTGGCACCGCGACGAGTTCATGCAGGCGGTCGAGGAAATCCGCGCCGCGCCCGACACGCAGCTCCTTCTGTTCTCCGTCCTCACGCCGAAGGCCGACCTCGGCTTCATGCTCCTGACGCCCGACCTCCAGGACGCCGACCGCTTCACGAAGCGCCTCGGCCGCGCGCTCGGCCCCGGCGTCCTTGTGCCCACCGCCCATTTCCTTTCCCTCACCGAGGGCAGCGAATACATGCTCGGCGAGGGCGAATACATCGCCGAAACGCTCAAGGGCGAGAAAAAGCTCACCGAGGGCACGCCCGAGTTCGACGCCGCCCTGGCCGAATACCGCGACCACATGGCCAAATACCGCCGCCGCCGCGTGTATCCCGAGCTGCCGCCCTGGCCGGTCGTGTGCTTCTACCCAATGGCCAAGCGCCGCGGCGCGCCCGGCCAGAACTGGTATGCGCTGCCCTTCGAGGAGCGGAAGCGCCTCATGAGCGGCCACGCCCGCGTCGGCCGCCGCTGGACGGGCAAGATCCTCCAGCTCATCACCGGCTCCACCGGCCTCGACGAGTGGGAATGGGGCGTCACCCTCCTGGCGAAGGATCCCGCTGACGTGAAGGGCATCGTCTATGAAATGCGCTTCGACGAGGTGAGCGCTCAATACGCCGAGTTCGGCGATTTCCTCATCGGCCTCCAGCTCCCCCCCGCCGAAATCCTCGCCCGCGTCGGGGCGTAGGGCCATCCTGGCTGGCAGGCAAGTGGAGGACCACAGAGCACATCCCAAGCGCCTTTACACTCCTGCTGCGATGATGAGTCCCTTCGGCGATGAGTATCCTGCGGCAGTCACCTTCAAGGGTGTCAGGATGCCGCTTGTCTCCGAGAGCCGCTGGACTCGCGGTTATGCCTCTGACGACCCTAAGATGGGTTATAATGTTTCGCGATTCATGGACGGGTCCGCGGCGATCACCCTTCAGGAATTCGCGCTGGAGTGGCCAAGCTGGAATGAGCGAGAGCGCAGTGATTTTTGCAGCGCATGTTCGTGGCTCAATCGGCAGGATGATTACCCCGACATCCTTCGGCATATCATGCGATATGGCGGCCCGAAAGACTGGTCAGCCGTCGCCAGCTCCGTTGGCGGGCACCTTCCTCAAAGCGAGGCGTTCGACCTGCTTTCCCGCGCTCTTCTCCAGGTTGTGGGCCTCGACCAGGCCACCAATATCATTCAAGGCATCTCGCTGACCAAGCACCCCGAAGCCGAGGCGGTGCTTCGTTCGCATCTTCTCGCCCTTTGGTCTCACCCGTCGCTATGGGCGGATGCCCCATTCGTTAATTGGCACGCGTATGGGGCGACCTGCTGCATCAAAAATCTCATTGAGATCGGAGCGCCACCCGCTGATTTCACCGAACAGGCTCGGGCACTTGCCGCGCATCCATGTGTTCGCAATCGCAACTCGTGCCGGCGTTTTCTCGCCAAGCATTTTCCGTGGCTGAACGATTCAACAGATGCGCCCGGAAACGCCTAGCCATCTGCCGAGATAACTAGACGAAATGAACTTTCTAACGCTTGGTGTGAGATGCGGTGGCTGAGCGTGGGCCGGTCTGGAAACGCTTCGACTTCCCGCTTCACGAGCCCACGAGCAGGCCGCGCGAAAAGGGCGCGCTCCCACCGTTGCTGAGCGCGGTGGCTACTGGGACCGCCGGCATCCTTGCCGGCCGGGTCCTGGAGGGCATCTGACTTCTCCCCCTCGGGCTTCCGGTGCTGCAAGGGGCGATGGCCCGGTCCGAAAGCCCGAGAATCCAGGTGCCCTGGAAGGACCCTGCCGGCAAGGATGCCAGCGGTCCCAGTGAGCGACCGCGCTCAGCGGGCCAAGCGCACCCGCTGGCGAGGCCCTGATTCACACCAAGCGTTCTAGTAATCGAAGCGACGGAAACGATCGTAATGTTTGATCTCGCGGGTTCCACGAGCGCCCCCACGGTCCGTCTCACTCCAGCCGAATGACTCTCAGCGAGCGAGAAGGATAGCCACTCGCTCGATCTTCAACCCCGCGCTGTCACGAGTCGTAGCTCTCCGGGGTCGCCCATCCGTGGACATCCGGCCGCTCCTGTCCATCGTGGCGCCCCCATGTCCCGATTTCTGGATGAACTGCAGGAGCGCGTGATGTGCGGCGACGGCGCGATGGGCACCATGCTCCTCGACGCCGGCGCCGCCCCGGAAGGCTGCCTGGAAAACCTTTGCCGCACGCACCCCGAGTGGGTGGCTGATATCCATCGCCGCTATGCCGAGGCCGGCGCGCGCGTGCTCACCACCAATACCTTCGGCGCCAACGCCGCCCGCCTCATCCGCCACCAGTTGGAGGAAGAGGTCGCCGCCATCAACCACGCGGCGGTGAAGCTCGCGCGCGCGGCCGCTCATGCCGGCGGTCTCCACGTGGCCGGCAGCGTCGGTCCCACCGGCCTTCACGTCGAGCAAATCGCCGAGCGGGGCTGGGACCGGAAGGAAATCTTCCGCACCCAGCTCGCCGCTCTCCTGGACAGCGGCGTGGACGTGATTTTCTTCGAGACCTTCCTCGACGAGGGCGAGATGACCGACGCCCTCGCGGTGAAGACGGAGCTTTCGGCCGACGTGCCGGCCATCTGCTCTTTCGCGTGCGCCGAGGAAGGCTTCCTGCCGAGCGGCACGCCGTTGACCGAGGTCTTCGCGCGGATGCGCGCCGCGGGCGCGGCCGTGTGCGGCGTGAATTGCCTCCAGGGACCGCAGGCCACCGTGCGCCTGCTGGAGCGTCTGCCGGTGCTCTCGGGCGAATTGCTCTCCGCCTTCCCGAACGCCGGCTACCCGCGCTACTACGAGGGCCGCTTCCTCTACAACCCGGACCCCGCCTACTTCGCCCGCATCGCCCGCGAGATGGCGGACGAGGGCGCGCGCCTGATCGGCGGCTGCTGCGGCACCGGCCCCGCCCAGATCGCCGCGATGGCCGAAGCGCTGCGCGATGCGCCCATCGTCCGCGCCAAGCCCGCTCGCATCGACGCACCCAAGCCCGCCGCTCCCTCGCGTCCAAGCGTCCAGATCGCCGCCGAACCGCCAGCCGACGCCCTGACATCCTCCCTCCTCCATCCTCCCGCCTCCACCCCCGCCGCTCAAGCCG